>JALUEN010000207.1 GCA_027052755.1 bacterium
CCCTTAATCAAGCTGTAAGAGAGCTCCTACAAGCCCAATGTAGCGACTGGCCCTTCATTATGTTCACTGGGACAGTCGTCCAGTATGCTAGAGATAGGTTCAGAAAACACATAACTAACTTCTGGAGGCTTATAAACGCTGTAAAAGAGGGAACTGTAACGGAGGAACTAGTGAAGGAGATACACAATAGCAACCCAGCCTTTAACGTGGACTTCAGGAGCTACGCCTTGAAGTGAGACGTTAATTACTCTGCTCTCTGATCCTGCTGACCTAGAAACTCTTGGATAATGGGACTTAGTTTCCTTCTATAGTACTCCCCTGAGAGGATCTCCTCAGGAGAAGGTATCCTCTGAATGATGAAAGCTTTAAGCAATCTCCACTTTAAAGGGTCCCTAGGTTTTGAGGTAGAATACCTCAATCCCCTTTGAAAAACTATCCTCTTCAGGTCTCTACGTTCACCTTCAAGTGCCTCCCACTTCCAAACCCTATCTCCCTTCCCTCTCATCTCCATCATCCTCATCAAGGGATAATTCCCTCAAAAGCTCATCAACTTCTTCCTCTGAAGCTCTCCTCTGGAGATAACTCCAATCCAACTGATCCTTATATTTTCTCAAGAGTATCTCTGCTAACTCACAATCTATTCTGCTATTCCAATGCTTACAAGCAGATAAGCGATCCACTATTATATCCTCTATGCCTATTACCCTTAACTCTAAGCCTTCCCCAAGATCTAGGACTATAGCTCTGCTCTCGTCTCCCCAAAGCCTATTATCTACAACTTCAAGGAAGATCTCAAGCTCATCTGATATGAAGAACCTCCCCTCTCTCCTGAAAAAGCCTGTACCTCTTAATACCTCCTCAAGCTCATCTCTGAAAGGATAAACCAAATCTATATCACCTGATGTGTAGATTCCCCCAGTATATATCTCCACACTAGTTCCACCTACCACGATAGGAGTCGGAACTCCAAGAGCTTTAAGCTCCCTTGAGAGCCAAGCCAAAAATAGAAGCTTTCTCTCAAGCTCGCTGTTAGCCCTCTGAAGTAGAAGCTTTAGCTTCTCTGAGCTATCTCTAGAGGCGTTTGACACGCTCCCCTCTCCCTCTTAAAGCTAGCGGTCTAGCTGGAGCGCGGCTGGCGGGAGTCGAACCCGCAACCCTGGGATCCGAAGTCCCATGCTCTATCCAGTTGAGCTACAGCCGCACTACCCTATCCCTATAATTCTCCTAGTTTCCGATTTATCCTATTCAATGACCTCTAAGGACTTAAATCTCCCCCTAGCTAAACTAGATACATAAGGGAAAACTTCCCTGTGAACCTTTAAGGTAACTTCAGATAGGTTCAAGTGAGGCCTCTTGTCTAACTCTATGATCACCTGGTTTAGGAGCTTGAGGTAAAAATCCCCTTCAAAATCACCTTGACCAAATATCGGGTAAAGCTCTATCTCATCAACATCCGCCGGAATCACTCTAAAGGAACCATCCTCCTCTCGTCTTAGAAGAGGAATATAGAGGACATCTCCTTCTACTTTCATCCCTCCATCCCATGAGAAATAGCCTATCACCTTGGATATATTAAATAAGACCTCATTAGATCCACATAGACGGCATCTCATCTCAGATAAGAGCTTCCTAGCTTTCCAGAGGAAACCCGGATGCCAGTATCTAGCTGAGGTCAGCTCAAGAGCTATCTCTAGGATAACCTTATCCCTCGGAGGGGAGATGAGCTTAGAGAAGCATTTTCTGCAAACCGCTCTATTGCTTAGCTTCCCTAGAAAACTCTTGAGAGACTTAAATGCGTTATACTGCCTTCTCCTAACAGATTTCTCTATATAGATAAAGGAAACAATGTTCACAACGAGGAAAATACCCACTTCACTAAGCCTTACTAGAGAGAACATGTATCCTGATATAGTAATAAGCGAGAGATCAAAGAAGAGCAGGACAATAGAAGACTTAAGATCCCCTAGTTCAGGGTCCCTAGCCCCCATAAAACGCTTAAAAACTCGGAAACTTGATATAACCTCAGTTTTCTTGATTATCCTAGAATAAAAACCTCTTCTCCATCTCTCCCTAGTTTCACTAGACGTAGAGTAATCAGAGAGAAAGAGAAAAGAGTTTAGAATAAAATCAACAAAAGCTACAATCACTAAGAATTTTAAAGCGTAAATCGCCTGAGATTTACTAGCAGCAGTCAAACTCTCCATGTAAGCATCTGCCACCTTACCAGCCACAAGGGAAGCGCCTCCAAGCAGGAAATGGACACCTCCTATGATTATACCAACTACCATGCTGGAGATAAGTTTTCCTAAGCTCCCCAGATCCAATAGTCGGTGAAGATACCTCAGCACAAAATACCACATATTTATGAAGAATAACAGCATCACGGATAAGATGTAAAGGGTTAGCAAGTGTTCTACAACCGACTTTGAG
>JALUEN010000208.1 GCA_027052755.1 bacterium
GAGTCTTCACATTGACCCTAGCTACCCCCCAGCTAGCCCTGAAGGCCAGGGATATGACTTTTCCCTCTGACTCAAGTTTAGTTAGCCGAAGACCTATATCCCTTGAAGCTGATATTATAGCACCGGTTAATAGACACTCCCACCTTATATCGCTTAACAGATTGGTGATATTAAGCTCTTCTCTACTCCACCTAGAGAGCATATACCTAAATCTCCTTTATATGGGTAATTAAACTATTTTCTTAAGCTCCTCCCAGTTAGGGGGTAAGCTCTTTAATTGAAGTTCTCTAACTTTCTCCCCAACCTCTATCATCTTCATCACGTGCTTGTTTAGGGTATTCAGGGGAATAGTGGTTTTTTCTGCAGTAACTTGGAGCTCCACTATATTATCCTCTCCATCAAAGGCTAGGTTTATATCTAATTCCCCCTGTGAATCCTCTATAAAGTTAGGGTCAATCAACAGTTTCCCCTGATTAACTACCGCGCTTAGAGCAGTTACTGTTGACTTCAGAGGTTTCCACTTAATAAGTCCTTCCTCGTAAAGGGACTTAAGCGCCCATACAAGAGCTATAAAACCACCTGTTATACAAGCTACCCTGGTACCGCCATCTGCTTGAATTACCTCACAATCTATGATTATCGTGAAATTATTTATGGCTCTCAGGTCAACGACGCTTCTTAGGGATCTACCTATGAGTCTCTTTATCTCCATGCTCCTAGCTGACGTGATAGAGGCGTTCCTAGTAGATGTGGAAGCTGGTAGCAATCTGTACTCGGCTGTTATCCATCCTTGTTCTAGTGGTTTGCAGAACTGGGGAACTGTGTCTTGAATGCTAGCGGCAGCTATTATTATGTTGTCTCCCCATTCAACTAAACAGGACCCTGATGGATATTTGAGGTAATTTGGGGTGAACTTTATTGGACGAAGCTCTAGCGGTGTTCTACCATCTAACCTGAGACCTGCGCTTATCTCTCTAACCTCGCTCTCCCTAATATCGCCTATTGGATTATTCATCTCTCTTCCCCCCATTAAGGGTTTTTACATTAGATTAGGTTTGACCTTCTAACTGAAGGGCTTTCTCAGTGAGAGCACAGTTATGAGTAGTCTCCATAGGCTGAGTTCTGCGACTTTCTTGGATTAAGCGCTCAGCTACCTCTCTTATGTTTCCTGCTCCTACTGTTATAATCAGGTCGTGGGGCTTCGCTATCTCCTTAACCAGGTTAAGGGTTTGGCTCAGCGAATTCGTCAGATAAGCTTCCTTATTGTACTTGGCTTTAAACCTCTCAAAGAGGACTTTAGAGGAAACACCCTCTATTGGAGCTTCGCCTGCTGAGTAGATAGGTGTGAATATAACTACATCAGCTTCACTTAGAGCATCTGGTAGGACTTCGCTGAAGAGAAGTGTCCTTGTGTACCTGTGAGGCTGGTAAACTATCACTAATCTCTTATCTGGAAAAGCGTCTTTAGCGCTCTTAATCAGGGCGCTTATCTTCTCAGGATTATGAGCGTAGTCATCAACAATTAGTGCTCCCTTATAACTACCCATCACCTCAAACCGCCTTAGAGGAGCTTCAAAGGTACCTAGGGATGATGTGATGCTCTCTATAGTAAGCCAATCCGCTAGTATAGCTATAGTGGCTAAGGCGTTTAGCAAGTTATGATATCCTGGTACGTTGAGGAACAGCTTAGTTGCGAACTTCCCTTTATAAAAGACATCTGCTGATGATGTTAAACCCTTTAGATCTATGTTTCTCAGGTGCCAGTCAGGATCATCTAATCCGAAGAACTCAACTCTCTTGTTGTTCATTCTTAGCTGGTGAGCGGGAAGCTCGCCTATTATCTCCCTGAACTTAGAGCCTAGCGCTATGTTATCTGCCCTGAAGATGAACTCTAGGAGTACCTCCCTGAGCTTCCTCACTATGTTCTCTGAGTCTGGTCCCAGTTTCTGAAAAGCGGGAGCATTTAGGTTGACATCAGGTGATATGCTGGATACCACAACTCTCTTAGGGGTAATGTGGAGAAGTGAGGCATCTGATTCATCAGCCTCTAGAACTACTATATCGCTAGATCCTAGGACTACGTTGCTGTCAAATCGTTTCAACCAACCTCCTACAATGATAGTAGGAGAAAGCCTATTATCATAGAGGACATGCCCTATCATAGCAGTGGTGGTGGTCTTGCCACTGCTACCAGTTACTGCTATCACTTGTCTCCTTTCTACCAGCTTAGCCAAAGCTTCTGCTCTGTGGAAGATAGGAATTCCCCGAGATTTTGCTTCAGCTAACTCCGGGTTATCCTCCCTGATAGCTGAGGAGAAAACCACCGCTTGTGTATCCTTTAGGTTCTCTCTGTTATGACCTAGAAAAATCTCTATTCCTAGAGATCTTAATTTCTCGGTAACCTTGCTCTCCTTTATATCAGAGCCGG
>JALUEN010000209.1 GCA_027052755.1 bacterium
CCCTCACCTAAGGTAACGTAATCCGCAGGGATAAAGACGGATTCTCTATCTAGGAAGGGGTGCTGAGCTTTCAAGCCAGATAGCTCTTCACCTCTTAACTCATTAAGAACTTTAAAGTTCATCTCCTTCAGAACTGGATTTGAGTTAAGCGCCTCTCTACCAAGTAGGTAGAACTCACCGTTCAGCTCAGCTATAACGTAGGTAGCCTCTGGGTTATAGGCTATAGCTACGTTGGCAGGTAAGGTCCAAGGCGTGGTTGTCCATATCAGGGCATAGATCTTCTCCTCTGAGCCTACACCTAGTTTCTCTAAGCCCTCCTTCAGTGGGAACTTGACGAAGATTGATGGAGAGGTTTTCTCCTTGTACTCTATCTCAGCCTCAGCTAGAGATGTTTCACAGTGATGGCACCAGAAGACCGGCTTAAGTCCCCTGTAGATATATCCCCTCTCCAGGAGCTCTCTGAAAACCCTGACGATAGCGCTCTCATAAGAGGGATGTAAGGTGAGGTATGGGTTATCCCATTCACCGAAGACACCAAGCCTGACAAACTGCTCCTTCTGTATCTCCGAGTACTTCTGAGCGAGCTCTTTAGAGCGCTGTCTTATCTCCATGGGGGAAGCAGTTCGCCTGTCTAGGTTATAAGTCTTTATCGCTGCTAACTCGTTAGGTAACCCGTGGGTATCCCAACCTGGTACGAAAGGCGAGTAGTAACCGTTAAGTAGTTTAAACTTAACAACGAAGTCCTTAAGAATCTTGTTCCAAGCCTGTCCTAAGTGGATCCTCCCGTTAGAGTAAGGTGGTCCATCGTGAAGGATAAAGGTCTTCTCCTCCTTATTCCTCTCGTTTTTCTCAAGAACCTTATAGTATATCCTGTTCTCGGTCCAGAACTCTAGTATAGATGGCTCCTTCCTGGTTAGGTTAGCTCTCATAGAGAAGTTAGTTTTAGGTAAGTTCAAGGTTTTTCCCCAGTCTACTTTCCCCTCAGCCCTGGTTTTTGAACACATACCCCTTACCCCCTACAAGTTAATGTTAAAGTGTTAAGGCTAAGTAGTTATCTAAAGTGAAGTTCTTCAGGATAACAGCTCATCCTCTTCACTGATGAGAAATTAACTTAAGGACCAGCTTCATCACACGAGTTAGTTTAAATGTAGGAATTTAAACTGGATTAGAAAAATAAAAAGGGTATATAGATAGCCAAGGGAACTCTATATTGAATTCTCTCTTTGCCGTGTTAAACTCAGTGTGAGGTGAGGACATGAGAGGGGACCTAGCCACCAAGGAGATGAGGGTAGCCATTGATGCTATGGGTGGGGATAACGCACCCGATTGTACGGTTAACGGTAGTGTACTCGCTCTAAAGGAGTGGAGAGGTCTTAAGGTAATTTTAACCGGGCCTAAGGATATCGTAGAGAAGACGTTAGAGCGAGCTCTACAGAAGTTATCCTCACCTTCAGAGAGAGAGGAGATAAGATCAAGGATAGAGATCGTTCACACTGATCAGTACATCAGGATGGATGACCCCCCTTCACTAGCTTTAAAGGATAAGAAGAATAACTCGCTGGTGAAATCGCTAAGCTTGTTAAAGTCAGGTGAAGTTGATGCTGTAGTTTACGCTGGTAACACGGGGGCGCTTCTAGAGGCTTCAGTTTTAACTCTAGGAAGGCTTCCTAACGTCAAACGACCTGCCTTGATCACCCTATGGCCAGTGAAAGAGGGAGGACTCGCCTTCCTAGATAGCGGAGCCAATGCTGAAGCTAAGCCAGATCACCTAAACCAGTTCGCTATAATGGGCACTGTGTTCTATCAGGTTATAAATGGCTACCCAAGCCCTAGAGTAGGATTGCTAAACATAGGTTCTGAAGAGGTAAAGGGCTCACAGCTCCAGCAAGAAGCATATAAGATGTTGAGGAGCAATGAGCTCATCAATTTCATAGGGAATGTTGAACCAGAGGACCTATTCTCAGGTAAGGTTGATGTAGTGGTAGCGGATGGGTTCACGGGAAATATGGTTCTGAAAACCGCGGAAGCCACTGTTAACTTCCTTGTATCCCAACTAAGAGATATAGCGAAGAAATCAGTCAGGGCTACTTTAGGAGGCCTTCTACTGAAACCCTATCTTCAAGATCTCAAAAAGGAACTGGATTACGCTCACCTAGGAGGCGCTCTCCTAATAGGTTTAAATTACTTGTGTATAAAGACACATGGTAAAGCAGACGAGATAGCTATAAAGAACGCTATAGGCTTCTCAAGGAGGTTACATGAACAAAACATCATAGAGAGACTAAAGGAACAGCTAGCTAAGCTAAACCACTCAAAGAACGGGGAGCACAAGGAGTTAAAGCCTACTCATTGACAACTATCAAAAACTTATATAGAGGAATAGCAGGGGAAATCTTGAAGAAGTAATATAGGGTTGGTGCCCATAGC
>JALUEN010000210.1 GCA_027052755.1 bacterium
CATAACCCCTGCGGTTGCTGCGCGAACTTTTAGGGTGGCTACCCCTGCTCCTATGGATCCTAAACCTTTGGCTACGTTTATACCAATTGCCAAGTTATCAAGTGCCATTGAAGCTTTTTTAGCTCCTATGGCGAAATCTTTTGCTATCTTCTTCAAATTATCTGTGTTCTTATCCCCTGTGTATCTAATTTTAGTCTTCTCCAGTGATTTTATCTCTCTGTACCTGAGGTAATTTCCGACTGTTAAGCTCCAAGTCCCATCTGCGAGGTCCACTACTCCAACCCCTATATCAACTATACCTATCAGGTTATCGGAAGTAGCCAGGAACCTCAGAGGGGTTTCTAAGTAAAGGTTTCTGCCTTTTGAGGATAGTAAGTGTTTCAAGAACTTTCTCCTTATGTTCTTGTTCTCTTTCAGCTGATTAAATATTAGTTTTACTGTCTCGATAGCGGAAGAGAAGCCGGAAGATAAGCCCTTAACGTAGTTCTCAAAAGCTTCCTTAGCTTTCTCTTGAGCTTGTTTCAGGACCTTCTTCGCCTTCTCCGGGTCACCTGAATAGCGATCTATTAAGCTGAGAAAACCTTTTATAACTGATCTCGCCATTTGAAGGTGTCCTAAGTTGATCCTGCCTATCGCATCCGCACCGCTTAAAAGCGCTTTAGATATCTGTGAGCCGAGCTTTAGTTTGTTGTTATTGCGAATTTTCTCGAAGACCTGAGCTCCGTTTAGGAACACCTTTTCCATCGCGTTAAGGCCATTTTTCAGATCTCTCTCCTTTTTGGCTAGGTCCCTATCCAACTTGATTAATAATTCCCTAGCGGATCGTATGTAGCTAGGAACTTTCTCCCTTTTCTCCTTTGGAGCTTCTTGGGTAGCTTTAGGGGGCTCTGCTCTCTTCTCCTGGGCTCTCCTCTCCCTTGAAACCTCTTCTCTCTTCTGTACGTCACGAGGTTCTCTCCTCTCATCTGTGGGGTGTCTTAGGAAGGGGTTCTCCTTTGATTCGGGCTCCTTTGACCTCAGCTCTGATGATCTAAGCTCTGAGCGAGGCATAGTCTCAGGGGTGGAACTGGGTTCACGTAAAGGAGGGTAACTTAGGAACGGGTTAACCTCTGGATAGTAGGGGTAGAGTTGGAGAGGGGGATGGGAGCTATAGGAGTAGAGGTAAGCTAAGAATTGGATCATTAACATCTGATACAGGTAAGAGTACAGCTGAGAGAACCACATCTTATCCACTTCTGACAAGAGAGCATTTGAGTTCCAATAAGTTACTATAGGGGATAAGTTAGCGTTTAAGACGTATAGAAGTTGACTGCTTAGGAGGGGGTTAGAGACAGGTCTGGAGAGGAGGAAGAAGCCCTGGAGGTTTGAGGGTAGGCTTAAAGCTCCTTTTATGGATCTCCTGAGCAAAGCGCTTTGATAGTAGCTTAGGGAGTAGAACTGAATCTCTTCTCTGGACCAACCACCCTCTTCTATTAGAAGTTTCTCTATCTCCTCTTGAGAGAGGTTTTCGGGATTAACATCTCTCGGAAGCTTTTTTAAGTTAAGGGTGTCTATCTCTATTTCATCTAGCATCAGAGTTACGTCTAGATCTCCCCTTAAGGGGGAAGGATCTTCCTTCTTGGTTTTTAAGGCATGAAATGACAGGGTTTGAACTAAGCTGTACCCCTCAGGAGTTACCCTCATAGGACCACCTGCCTTTTAGCCTATGATACTCCTCAATTATCTCTTGCACTTCCTTCGCGCTCTCTGAAAAGGTTCCCCTTTTAGTTGCTTCTACGAGTTTCTCTAAGGGCTTCTCCAAGTAGAGGGCTAATATAAGGATGCTCAAATCCCTGTAAACTAAGAACTTTAAGAACAGGTCTAGCCACCAGTAGATCATATCAATTAAGAAGTTAAAATCCAATTGCTTAGGAGTGATGGGGTTGGAGAACTTGAGGGTAAGTAAACGTTCCCTGAAGTTTATCACCTCTTGAGTGAAAACGTCTTCATCCAGCTCTCCTTTAACTACCTGAAAGATAGCTTCGTGTATCTTCCTCAGGAAAGTTAATTCGCTCTTATTTCCCTCTAGAGTTCTCTCCACCTCTGTCCAAAAGCCTAGGATGTGATCCTTTAAGTCATAGTTCTCTTCTTGAAGGTGATCCATATATCGTTTTTGGACTAATTTATAGGTTCTCTCCAAGCTCATACTTCTCTATCCCTCTCCTAGCTTCAACAAGAAGGTCCCAATACAATATTAAGAGAAAATCAACAGCAGGTAAAGGGAATAGTAATAAAAGTTATGTAGAGCTCCTCGCTATTAAAACCGCTTTTCCAGTTTAAACCAACATCTCCACGTGAACGTCTATTATTGAGAATCGCCTATCGTTCTCCACAAGCGATATGATCTTTTGCAGTATCC
>JALUEN010000211.1 GCA_027052755.1 bacterium
TCAAAGAGGATTAAAAACTAATTTTCAGTTTTAAATTTCTTAGTTTTAGAGGGTAAACTCCTAAAACTGTCGAAAGAAAGTTTTGTTACTTTCTAATAATAACTCTCATCCTTAGGTAATACCTAAGGGGGAGCACTTAAAGAGCCTCAAGGATTAATTACCTGGGAAGGGGAAGTAAACATCATGGAGACCCTTGATAGTCTCCTCAAGAGGTTAGAGAAGGAACCGGATAATCCTGATCTATTGTATAAGATTGGCACGATATATTTTGATAATAATCAACTTGAGGAAGCTATCAAGTACTTTAAGCGAGTTATCCAACTCGTGCCTGAGCATAAGCTAGCTCTTTTTAATTTAGGTAACGCTTATACGAGATTAGGTAACTACGAGGAAGCTATAAAGTACTGGAGGCAGGTTATCTCTATAGATCCAAACTTTACCAGGGCTCACTTTAATCTAGGACTTGTCTATGAGAGGCTAGGCAGGATTTCTGAGGCTATATCTGAGCTTCAAATAGCTTTATCCCTTGTTAGGATAAGTGGAGGGCCTACCAGTTTAGAAAAGAGGATTAAGCAGGAGCTGGATAGGATTCAACAGCTTCAGATGAAGCGTCAGAGTACTTCTCTCGTATCTCAGGAGGTAAGTACACAGCTCCAGCTAGGGCTTATCCTGTTGAAGCAAGGTAAGTATCAGGAAGCTGAGAAGGCTTTTCTAGAACTGATTGAGTTGGCGCCTGATTATCCGGAAGCTTATCTTAACTTAGGTATTGTCTATTTCAGGTTGAAGAGGTTAGATGAAGCTGAGAAGTATCTTAAGAAGGCAATTGAGCTTCAACCTGATAACCCAAACGCTTACTTTCACCTAGGTAGTCTCTACTTTGAGCAGGGGAGAAATGATGAAGCGCTTGAGGCTTTCAAGAAAGTTCTAGAGTTAGATCCATCAAATTCTTTCGCTTACTATAGTATCGCTAGGATTTACTCTAGGCTTCAGAAGTACTACGATGCTATACCATATTACCTGAAAGCTATAGAATTGAACCCATTAGACTCCTATGCTCACAACAACCTAGGTTTAGCTTATTTCGCTATAGGAAAGCTTGATGAGGCTATAAGGTATTTCTTGAAGGCTTTAGATCTAGATCCCAACGACTCTTTCGTTTACTATAACTTAGCGAAGCTATACTACTACACTGGTAAGCTGGCTTTAGCTAAAAAGTATATTGAAAACGCTATAAACTTACAGCCTAACGTAGAGTACCTACTCCTCTTAGGAGAGATTCATCACAAGAAGAGAGAGTATAAGGAGGCACTGCAGGTTCTCAGTAAGGCTCTGGAGATAGCCCCTAACAACCCTGAGGTTTACTTCTACATCTCTAAGATCTACAGCACGATAAATAAGTTTGATTTAGCTATAAAGTACATGGAGCATGCGATAAAGTTAGCACCGAAACAGGAGTACTTCATGGAGTTAGGTACGATATATATGACCTTGAAGAAGTACGATGACGCGCTGGAACAGTTTCAAAAGGCATTAAAGGTTGGTCCTAGAAATCACGAGGTTCTGAGGAAAATAGCTATAGCTCTCATAGAGAAGGGTAATTATGAACAGGCCAGGCAGTATCTCCAGGAGGTTATCAGCTTAGACCCATCCTCACCTTTCAATTACTTCCTGATGATAAAGCTATACTACGAGTTAGGTGAGTATGAAGCTTTCTTAGATGAGATGTTAAGAGCTTTAGAGCTGGATAACAGTCTCGCTTACTATTATCTAGGAATGACGCTCCTTAAGTTCAGGGTTTATCAAGGGGCAGTTGAGGCGCTCAGGAAAGCCCTTAGGTTAGACCCATATAACGATCTGTATCAGTACTACTATGCCCTAGCTCTGTATAAGAGCAAGAACCTATCTCAGGCTAAGGAGATACTTGAGAACTTGAGGGGCAGGTTCATTGACTTGAAGACGGGTTACATGACTTTAATAGACATATATGAGCTCTTAGGTGAGAAGGAGGGAGCTCTGGAGCTAACTTCAGAGGCTATAGAAGCTCTTGAGAGCGCTGATCGTTTAAGTGATGTTAAGACCTTCTTGGAGAAGAGATACGAGTTGGCTTTTGAGCTAGGAAGATATGATGAACTGCTTTCATGGGGAGTTAGGGAAGACCTCCCGTATGTTAACTTCTTCTACTTATTGGCTATGATTGAGGTGAGGCCACCTGAAGAGGTAATAGATTTCATCAGGTCAAAGCACCTAGATGATGATCACGGCGTTAAGGTTGTCTTAGCTAAGGCTTTGTACCTCCAAGGGGAAGTGATGGAGGCTTGGGAGATACTTCAGTCCCTTCCTGATAATCTACCGAATAAGAGAGCTAAATTTGAGAGGGACTTACTGCTGGTTAAAATATTATCGGATCAGAGGAAGTTTAGGGAAGCTTTAGAGCTCCTGAACAGCTCTAATGAGATAAAGGAGTTCCTAGGCAGAGATCTCCTCTTCCTGAACTTGAAAGCTATGTTACTAATGGAGATATCTGATCTTGAGGAAGCCAAGGGAATCCTTGAAGCTCTAGAGGGTGATAATATCACTAGGATACTTAAAGCTATATATCACGTGAGGTTTGGTAGATACGGGGAAGCCTTGAAGTACTTAGAAGGTATCAGTGATGAGAGTATCTCAGAAGATCTCAGAAAATATCCTAAGTTCATTAAGGAATTATATGAGGGTAGCATTGACCTGTTTAAAGCTAAGCTCTTAATTAAGGAGAAACGCTTAGAGGAAGCTGAGAAGATCTTAGAGAGATATATGAACGTTAAGTACGAGGATTACTACGCTTATTACCTCTTAGGGACGATAAAGTACCTGAAGAAAGAGTATGATGACGCTATATGGATGCTCAGGAAGGCATTGGAGATAAACACCTACTTCTCATCTGCTAGAGAGACCTTAAGTGATCTCTACATGGATAGGGACATGTACGACTTTGCCATAGAGGAGCTGTATGAAGTAGTTAAGATCAATCCTTATGATTACAGGGCTTACCTGAAGCTAGGAAAGATCAGTTTTTATCAGAGGGCTTTCTCAAGGGCTGAGGCTTTTCTGAAGAAGGTCCTGGAGTACAATGCCTCCATGTGGGAGGCTTATCACTACCTCTACCTGATACAGCTTTTCAAAGGTGATAAGACAGCTTTATCTAAACTGGAGAAGCTAAAGGATAAGTTTCCCAATGAGCCAGACCTATGGGAATCTCTGGGTCAGCTTTACATAAAGTTCGGTGAGGTTGCTAAAGCGGAGAGCTTGCTTAAGGAAGCTTTAAGCAGATTCCCAGATAATCCTAAGCTGTACATAGCCTTAGCTGGCCTGTATATTCACACTAAGCGCTACACAGAAGCTTTTAAGGTCTATGATCAGGGTATAAAGAGAACGGATGACGCTAATATCTACGCTCATAGGGGAGTATTGCTATACAGGATGAACAAGTATAATGAGGCTCTCGCTGATCTTCAGGAAGCTCTAAAACGAGATTCATACAATGTGCTCGCATTAACTCACATGGCTCTGATATACACCATAGGTAACAAGGTGGATGAAGCGATAGAGATGTACAAGAAGGTCTTGAAGGCGAAACCGCTTAACCCTACCCTTTACTACAATTTGGGTGTAGCCTATGAGAAGAAGAACATGTATGTGGAAGCTATGGAGAACTACGAGATGGCTTTAGAGCTTAATCAGAGGGATCCTAACCTCTATAAACGTCTCTTTGATATATATAAGAGGTTCCAGAATAAGATAAAAGCTGAAAAGCTGGCTAAGAGAGCTTTACAGGATCCTGTTGTCCCACCTCAGCTCAAGGAATACTTTCAGAAGAGCCTTGAGGAGCTGAAATCTAAGTAAGTGTGTTTTCGTGATATAGCAAGCTTGGAAGAAGGGAATCGCCTCTTTTACGGATAATGAGAATAATATGAGAAGTTCCCTGAAGTCATCAGTTCATCTTCTCTTCACGTATCATCTCCCCTCATCTCCTCTGTTAACCCACCTCTCGTTAGATGTGTGTAGTTTAGTCAGCTCTGTTGTAAGTTTTTGTAAACCTATTGGGGATGACCCCAAGGAGGGGAAGTAGTATGAATTTCTCTAAAAAGGTAGTGGGGGTTTTAGGTTTAGGTAGGAGCGGTTTATCTGCAGCAAGGTTGTTAGCATCATTGGGCGCAAAAGTTGTTGGCTTTGATGATAACCCTAAGGCACATATACCTCAAGAGTTTCAGAGCTCCTTCTCTAATGCTTTCCTAGGACGGCAGAAATCAGCTCAGATGGAGAAAACTTTGAAGAAGCTTAGCCTCCTAGTGGTAAGTCCTGGTATCCCCTTTGATCACTATATAATCACTAAAGCGATAGAGAATAACGTTGAGGTTATATCTGAGGTTGAGTTGGGGTATATATACGCTAATACTAAGAACCCAACTATAATAGCTGTTACTGGGACAAACGGAAAGAGCACAACTACTACCCTAATCCACGAGTTCCTCTCTAACTCAGGTTACAACTCCTACATAGGTGGTAATATCGGGGTTCCCTTTACGGAGGTGTTGTACAATTATAATATATCGGATAAGGACTTCATAGTTTTAGAGCTTAGCTCTTTCCAGCTTAGGTATACTAGGAGGTTCAGGCCTAAGGTTGCTGTTATACTTAATATCACTGAGGACCACTTAGATAGACATATTGATTTGAATGATTATTACTTGAGCAAGGCTAAGCTCCTCATAAATCAAACGCTAAAGGATTACGTAGTCTTAAACGCTGGAGATAACCTATCTAGGAGCATGCACCTGTTATCTAAAGCTAAGTTGATAGTTTTCTCTAAGAGCTACAGCGATTTTGATAATTTAGGGATGGTAACTAGTACTATCACCGGGAAGGTTTACCTTGATAACTTCACAGTTGTATGGGAGTACAGGGAGAGGGGAGGTACTAAGGGAAGCATAGAGATTCCTAAGCTACCGATAGGGTTATTCCACCTGGAGAACATTGTCGCCTCATTAGCTGCTACACTACCTTTTGGAATTCAACCTAGCGTTTACGTTAAGGTCCTAAAGAGCTTTGAGCCTTTAGAGGGGAGACTCCATTACGTGAATAAGATAGGTAACGTCTGGTTCTATGATGATAGTAAGGCTACAAATCCCTCAGCTATGCTAGCTAGTTTGGAATCGCTTATAGGTTTTGACGGAAACATTATCCTTATAGCAGGCGGGAAGAATAAGAACCTGTCCTTTGAGA
The DNA here is from genome assembly GCA_027052755.1 of bacterium. Classification (GTDB taxonomy): domain Bacteria; phylum DRYD01; class DRYD01; order DRYD01; family JALUEN01; genus JALUEN01. Next base: position 5,263 of record JALUEN010000211.1, read on the forward strand.
GCGCTGCTTGTAAAGCCTCTAAGAAGATAAGAGCTGCCATCTTGTACGGGGAATCTGCTCCTTACCTGGCAAATCAGTTCAGGAAACACCTGGAATACATCTTTGTTGTCCCAACTTTAGATAAAGCGGTTGATAAGGCCTTAGAGATAGCTAAGATGTCTCCTGATACTAAGTTCGCTTGTCTCCTAGCTCCTGGTTGCGCAAGTCATGATCAGTTCCCTAACGCTGAGGCCAGAGCTAGGTTCTTTGATGACTATGTTAACAGGTTGGCTAAGAAAGAGAAAGTGCTGGGTTGATGAATAGACAGACAATCTATGAGGTGATCTATTGAGCATGTTGAGGGGTAGGGGATATCGCGATAAATTATGGGTAGCGGTTATAGGTGCTTCTAAGCTATCTCCGGAGGAGTACTCTCAAGCTTTGGAGATCGGACGGATTTTAGGCGAGCTGGAATTTGTGGTGCTAACTGGTGGACTAGGTGGAACAATGGAGGCTGTGGCCAGAGGTGCAAAGGAATCAGGTGCTCTAACTATAGGAGTACTTCCGACAAAATCTAGAGGAGATGCTAATCCCTGGATAGATATCCCTATACCTACGGGTATAGGAGAGCATAGGAACTTAATACTTGTTAACTCTGGAGATATAGTTGTTTCGCTATTTAAGGGATATGGTACTCTCATAGAGTTAGCTTACGCTATGAAAATTGAGAAGCGAATTATAGGCTATAAAACTTGGGAGGAAGTTCTTAGAAAATATAAGTATTCTTCTATCTGTGAGGACTTAGGAGAGCTGAGGAAACTTCTCCTGCAGATTAAGAGCTCTTATTAAAATTTGGATTTGGGAGGAGGTGGGGAAAATGTTCATAAAATGGTTGGGGCATAGCGCTTTTTATATTCAATCTACGAAAGGTTCTAGGATAGTGCTTGATCCTTACTCACACACTAGAGTGAAGAGGGATTTGCCTACTGTTGAGGCAGATGTTGTTATAATATCTCATGAGCACGCTGACCACAATGCTAGCTGGGCTGTAGAGGGCGAACCCATAGTTGTCAGGCGAACTGGTAACTTTATAGTTGAGAGGGAGATACCTTTAAAACATACGGGTGAGGTTTTAACCTTCAGGGGATATCCAACATATCATGATAAATTTGACGGGAGGAGATATGGCGAGAACACCCTCTGGGAGTTTTACGTGGATGGAATGCACGTGGTCTTTGCTGGGGATTTGGGACATTTTCTGAGGGAAACTGAGCTGACCTACATTAAGAGTGCTGATATTCTCTTTGTCCCAATTGGTGGAGGAAACTATACCCTTGATCCCAGGGAGGCTTTAGTGGTTGCTGAACAGCTTAAAGCTTTGATAGTTATACCTATGCACTTTAAGACATCCTTTGCCCCATGGGTAAAGGAACCCGTTGACTCTCTCCTGAAGATCCTAACTGAGTACGAGGTGTTAGAAAAGAATCTCCTCAACGTTATTGATCTACCTCCTGTACCTAAGTACTACATATTTAAGGAGGACACTATTGAGGACTTTATAGAGTTTATCACTCCTGAAACTATTTAAAGAATTTAAAATCTAATGACATGGGGAGGGGAGTGCTTTGAAGCTTCTTAACATGAAGAGAGCTACTATGCTTTTAGTTAGCTTATTTATTTTCTTTGCTCTCTCTATAGGACTTGCGCTGGCTAAAGAGGTAAAGGTTGTCTATGACCAAGAGGGAGTTCACCTTGAGTATTTGCTGTATACCACTAGGGAGGGCGCTCTGTACTGTAAGGATTTATCTGAATTGTGGGAAGAGAATCCCCTATGGATATGGAATTACGTTGATGATTTTTGGGCGGATGCGGGTAAGCCAGGGCTGTTCATAGTTTTTAAATCCTTTGGACAGATTAGGTGGGTGATCCTGGATCTAACCGATGGACATAAGATATTTGGAGGTTTCCTAGCTAATGAGAGGTATGGAAAACTTAAAGGAGTTAGATTTGATATTAAGGACAAAGGCGCTTTTATTACCCTTCTCTACTATGATGAGGTCCTCTCTAGGGTGCTTAAGGAGAAGTACTGGGTGGATATATGGGGGAGGAGAGTGCTCCTAGAGAGCCCGAGGAATACCAAAAAGAAAAATTGATTTTTATTAAAAGGCTTTAGGGAGTTGTTAAAGAGGAATTTAGAATTATAGGGAGTATATCCTTAAATGAATTCCTCTCAGCTTATATCCCGCGATATGAAACGCCTAGGGAAAATGAGTATAAAAGGGATCGTTCTTGGGAGTGTTACTTATCTCCTAATCTCCGCTTTTTCTTTAGGTTCCCCAGTTTTAAGGTGAAGGAGGGAGAATCATGGCAGTTATTACACTACCTGGGGATACTCCAGTGGTCAGGTTAACTAGAAATGAGAAGTACAGAGAACTTCTACCAAAGGAGCTGATAAAACTACAGAAAAAGTCTTATCAGTGGTTCCTGGAGGAAGGGCTTCCCAAGATCTTCAAGGAGACCTTCCCAATAGAGGTCCCCACTGGTAAAGATGGTAAGTTCATCTTAGAGTACGTTGATTATAGATTCGGAGACTTGAGTGTGGAGAACCCATTTGAAGCTAAGAAGAAACAGCTTACTTACTCCAGGCCCCTATACCTAACCCTAAGGCTCAGGATAAAGCTCTCAGCTAATGAGCCTGAGATCATCAAGGAGAACGAGGTGCTCTTATGTGACCTCCCAATGATGACTGATAGAGGCACATTTATATTTAACGGTACTGAGCGTGTTTATGTTAACCAGCTGATAAAGTCGCCAGGTATCTACAGGAGTAAAGAGGATCTGGGCTCAAAGCTTACTTACAGGACTAGCTTATCAGCTATCCGAGGAACCCCAATTGACCTAGAGACTGATGTGAGGAAACCTGTAACAGCTGTTGAGGAGAACATCCTTGATCTACTACCTACCTCCATGCTCAGGTTCAGGATAGAGAGGACGAGGAGTAAAAGGAAGAAGATAAGTGCTACTCTACTACTGAGGGGAATGGGCTTTACCTACAGGGATATACTCAAAAACCTGATATTTGAGTACCTTAAGGAAACCGAGAAGAAGTACTTTGGTAATGATTTTGAGTACGATGAGAGTGATGTGGATCTTGCAGAGACCTATCTCCTAAGTGGAAACGTGGAAAAATTCATCTTGGAGAGCCAGGCTATTCAAAAGGTTATAGATCACAGGGTTAACTTGAAAGCGCTCTTCCAAATCCTCGCTAACACTATTAGGAGAGATATAGAGGTAGAAAAAATCCTAGTTACAACTGCAGTGGATAGGGAGCAGAGGGAGCGCCAGGAGCAGGAGAAAGCTCTTAGGGTCCTCTACTCTCAGCTAGTTGATGAGG
>JALUEN010000212.1 GCA_027052755.1 bacterium
ATAATTAACTTAAATTACTTTCTTAAAACTAAAGCTGAAGTCTAAATAATTGGAGGGGTTAGAGATGTATTACTTTTCTTCGCTTTACGGCTATATATGGTCCTTTAAAAGTAGTAAAGTGCTTGGTGAAATATGAAGAAGATGTTGATGCTAGGTCTTATGGAAGTGGGCGAGTTTTCCTTCTTTAAGCATAACCGCTAATCGTTTTGCGACCACTACCGGTCTTATAGCTCTTAGTATTTAGTGGATCTTGGAGCAGATGTTACTGCTAGGACTAACAAGGTTACCGCTAGGACTAACGAGGACAATACCTCCCTTCATTGAGCTGTGTATAACGATTGCATCGAGGAAGTAGGGTATCTATTCTTTCGCAGCGCAGATCCTACTATCAAGGGACGAAGGTGGAGAAACTCCTTTGGATGTTGATATAGAAAAGAAAAAAGGGCTTCTTAAGAGAGGCTCTTCAGGAGAGCATGGTTTGAGTTAGCTTTCTAGTTAGGTTTACACTTTTATTTGAGTTGGTGGGACATTAAGCGGGAAGGTCTAGTCCTTTAGGGGAAGCGGGTGCAGTTGAGGAATTTTAAGGAGTTATAAGAAGTTTTTTAGGTATCGCTTTTAAGAGATAGCTTAGTGATTTAGAGGTACCTGCATCTAATTAAGCTAATTAGTCTAATGGGGCGAGTTAAGAGTAAGCGAGATAGGGTAATCTCTGGAGGTAGATATCATGAGGGTTTTAAAGTTTTTCTCAAAACTTAGCCAGGAGCGAGGGCTTAGCATGGTAGAGGTAGCCTTCGCTATAGCTATAGTCTCCATCTTCCTCGCCATAATAGCTGTATCCATAAACTACATGAGGAGGGAGATATTCCTTCACGGGGTTAGGAATGTTATGGTTAACTACGAGTACGCTATACGAGGAGCGATGATCCAGATGCTCTCAGCTCCTGAGATGTTTGATCCCTCTAACGCTAACGGTTTTGAGGCTATAAAGAACACTCCTAAAGAGGTTGATAATAGCTATTATGTTGAGCATCAGGAGTGCTGGGGAAACCTGGATGCTAGTAGCAGCTGCAAGACGGAGTGGATGGATTACACCTGCGATCCAAAGGATAGCCCTGACCTGGCTATTTTAGAGAGCTGGACTATTGATGACAGGTTTAGGTGTTATCTGATTGACAGATTGCCAGTCTCTAAGATGGAGTACTTTGACCGTATCGTGGAGAAGCTCTCTTTTGAGTACGTACCCTATGAGCCCTTCTCTTCTACACATATAGGTTTCTCCTCACTTAACAGGACTACGTCAGTATTGAGGGTGAAGCTGACGATAAAGGTCAGGGACCCAGTGAGTAAGAACTTCATAAGTTACGATGTTGTGATCTCAGAAGGGGGCAAGGAGTGAGCGGATATGATCAGTTATAGATTCAAATCTAAGGAGAGGGGATTTACGATCGTTGAGTTCTTCGTGTCGTTTAGTATAATGCTAATGTTGGTTAGCCTGCTCTTTGCTTTTCTCTTGATAGTTTCCAAGCTATCCACTAGGACATCTTTCTTGGAGGATAGCGCTACAGCTCTTGATTCAGCGCTGGGGATATTACTTCAGGATATAACTAACTTAGGTACAGTGGGAACTAGTAAGATAATCGTATATACTGATAAGGATATCAATAACGATGATATGGCGATTCTAACCGGTTGCTATACAGTTAGAGGTGGACTCGTGGAGGTACAAGAGAGCTGTGTTAAGCAGTATTATCAGGAGTGGAACTCACTGGATATGAATTTGAGAGATTATGGATTTCTACCAGATGTTCTAGAGGTTGTTAGTGTCGCAGAACTTGATAACGATTACTCTACTCAGGAGAACCTGAGGATCTATTGGGGGTTGCTTAGGGACGAGAGGGGAGAGCTCTACATAGCTAGAGCTTTCCTTGATGAGAAGAACTTCTATGTTAACAACTGTGAGGATCTAGGGGGAGAGGTTTTCAGTAATTACTGTATCACTAGAGTGGTATCGCTTAGCGGTTTAGGGCTGGACAGAAGGCTATTTGACGATGTTAACCTGAGGTTCACTAACGTTCCTCTCTGGAAGAACGTATTGCCGGTTTACTCCGGAGGTACTTTATCCTCAACCTCATTTGACCAGAGCGCTTGGAACGTTGAGTTCTCTCTGGGGTTGAGGTATAGGGAGAACTTCAGCGATTATTCAGATTCTACGAAGCAAGTTCTCATAACGAGGCTCAGGACAAGTCTAGATATCCTTCAAGCGCACTGGAGCGAGTACTGGGGAAACAACTACGGCAGATACCTTAGGAGATCTTTCTCAATAAAGATCAAAGTCAGGTGAAAGGAGAACTCTCTAGGGAGACTTAGAGTTTTAATGAAGGGCATGCTATAGAAG
>JALUEN010000213.1:0-6617 GCA_027052755.1 bacterium
TTGCTGGATAGCTTTCTTCAGCTGTTCCATTGGAAGAGCTTCTGGATCCCCTCCTGCCTTCTTCAGCATCTCAAATATTAGCTCGCTACCGATATTGGAGGTCATGATTATAACCGTATCAGTGAAGGACAGGTTCCTACCCTTAGCGTCCTTTAGCTTACCCTCATCAAAGACTTGGAGGAAGATATCAAATACCTCAGGGTGAGCTTTCTCTATCTCATCTAGGAGTATGATACAGTAGGGATGCGTCTTCAGTGCTTTAGTTAAAAGTCCCTCCTGCTCATAACCTACGTATCCAGGAGGAGCCCCTAGGAGTTTAGCCACCTCATGTCGTTCTTTAAACTCAGACATATCTATCCTGAATAACCTCTCCTCGGAGTCAAATAAAATCTTAGCTAGTATCTTAGCAAAGTAAGTTTTACCTACTCCAGTAGGTCCTAAGAACAGGAATACACCATAAGGTCGTTTGTGAGTAGTTAGACCTGCTCTAGATATCTTTATAACCTTAGCCACTTTCTCTATAGCCTCATCCTGACCTACTATGTACTTCTTCAGCTCGGATTCCAGGTTAGCAATCCTCTCCCTCTCGTCTTTCCTCAACTGTCCAACTGGAATTCCAGTCCTAGCGCTGACTACCTTGGCGATATCCTCCTCGGTAACCTCAGGTAGTTCCTCTGTGGGGTGTTCTAACCTAACGTATGCAGCTGCCTCATCTATGAGATCTATGGCTTTGTCAGGGAGGTGCCGATCGGTGATATATCTTATGGAGAGTTTAACCGCAGCTTCCAGGGCTTCGGGTCTGTACCTAACCTTGTGATGTTCCTCGTACTTAGGCGCTACCCCTTTTAGGATCTCAAGAGCTTCTTCGTAAGAGGGCTCCTCAACCAGGATTGCCTCAAAACGTCTCTCCAAAGCTGGGTCCTTATTGATAAACCTGTAAAACTCATCAACTGTAGTAGCTCCTATTAGTTTTAACTCGCCCCTAGCTATCGCAGGTTTTAGGATATTAGCCGCTGTTAAACCTCCTCCTGAGTCGCCTGCTCCTACTATCGTGTGTATCTCATCTATAAAGAGTATGATGTTAGGATCTGAGCTAGCTTCCTGAATTATCCTGTTAAGTCTCTCCTCAAACTCCCCACGGTACTTAGTCCCTGCTACTATAGAAGCAGTGTTCAGCTCTAAGATAACAGCATCTCTGAGCTGAGGAGGGACCTCTCCTCTAACTATCCTCTGGGCTAGCCCCTCTACAATAGCTGTTTTACCAACACCAGCTTCACCTATTAGCACAGGGTTATTCTTGGTTTTTCTCAGCAGTACCTGAATAACTCGGCTTATCTCCTTCTCCCTACCGATAACAGGCGAGAGTTTCCCTTGAAGTGCTAACTCATTTAAATTCCTAGCTACCTTTGATAGGGTAGGGGGTATCTTGAACTTCTTACTTGAAGGTGAAGCGCTTTGTGACCTCAAGCTATCTAGGTTATAACCACTCAGCTTTAAGCTGAGCGTGAAGATATTCGTCCTCTTTAGCAGCTCAGTGAAGATATCTCTAGGAGTTGGGTTCGTGTAAACTGAGAGCGCATCTAAAAGCTCTCTCAAGCCTTTTGTGATCTCCAGTGGTTGGGAGGGTTGTTTTAGCTTAGGATAAGAGAGGGTTTGAAGGATCTTTCTAAGCTTAGGGAAATCTCCAGAGGATTTGAGCAGTTTCCCTATCTCTGGATGAGATAATAGAGGTTCAGCTAAGTGTTCTATACCTATGAAGAAGTGATTTTTTGTCTTAGCTTCTACTTCAGCGCCTATTATCAGCTTTCTAACCTCAGGGGGGAGTTTGTCCAGCTTAGCTCTTATCGTTTCCAAAGTTATCACCTTCTTCTTCTTTCACCTCTTCAGGGAAGTTTTCTCCTGCCAGCTTAGCTTCCCTCCAAAGGAAGGGAGTCCTCAGAGGACGAGAGAATAGAATTGAGAGGGAGGTTAGGTTGTATGTCTTTGAAAGTTGAGGATCTACTTAAACTGCTGGATCAGAAGGTCAAGAGGTACAACCAGCTGAAAGACTTATTAGCTAACCCTGAGGGTATGCCTCAGGAGGAATACTTGAAAGCTCTTAAGGAACTTGGTAGACTTCAGGAGCTGGTGGACATCTCAGAGAGGTATAAGAAGGTACTAAAGGACATAGAGGATTCAAGGGAACTCTTAGAATTAGAAGAGGATCCCTCTATGAAGGAGTTCCTCAAAGAGGAGCTGGAGCGTTTAGAATTGGAGAAGGAAAGGTTAGAGAGAGACTTGAAAGAACTCCTCCTTGAAGCTGATCCATATGAAGGTAGGGATGTTATCGTTGAGATAAGGGCTGGTACAGGAGGAGAGGAGGCTTCGCTCTTTGCTGCTGATCTATTCAGGATGTATAGCAGGTACGCTGAGAGAAAGGGTTGGAAGTTAGAGATCTTGGATGCTCACCCTACTAGTTTAGGAGGTTATAAGGAGATAATTTTCGCTTTAAAGGGAAAGGATATCTATAAGTACCTGAAGTATGAGAGCGGTGTTCATAGGGTCCAGAGAGTACCTATTACAGAGAGCTCAGGACGAATTCATACCTCAGCAGCTAGCGTGGTGGTTCTACCTGAACCTGAGGAGGAGGAGATTCAACTTAAAGACTCTGATATAAAGATGGAGACCTTTAAAGCTGGTGGTCATGGTGGTCAACACGTTAATAAGAACGAGACTGCTGTTAGGTTAACCCACATACCCACGGGTATAGTGGTGGTCTGCAGGGACGAGCGTAGTCTTCACCAGAACCGAATGAAAGCCCTCAGGATACTTAAGGCGAGATTACTCAAGATTCAGGAGGAGAAGAGACAAGAGGAAATCCAGCGCCAGAGGAGAACACAGGTTAGGACAGGTGATAGAAGCGAGAAGATAAGAACCTATAACTTCCAGCAGAACAGGGTTACGGATCACCGAGCGGGTATCACGCTTTATAACCTCCAGGAGATATTAGATGGGGACTTAGATGAGCTGATTGAAGGGCTCAGGAACTGGGAGATGGAGATGAGATTAAAAGGGGATTTGATGAAAATCTCCAATTAATTTATAACTAAAATTTATAACTAAGCTCTTTCTCAAAATCTCATTAGGAGGATGGGTGAATGAAGGGTAAGCCTAAGAGAGAGTATCAGGACCTTTTAGCTAAAGTAGTAGCTGAGAGCGCTCAGGAAGCGCTTGTGAAACAGCAGGAGTTAAGGAAGAAAGCAGTAACTCTTAAGAGAAAACGAGGAGCTTTTTTATCTGATCTATTCTTTAAAGCACTAGTCAGAAACCCTAAGTTTTGGGGATCCTTTATTACCATCCCTGATAAGGAGCTTTACATATTCACCAGACAGCTCTCCCTCATGTTAGGAAGTGGGTTGAGTTACTTAAGAGCTTTCAAGATATTGTTTCAACAGGCGGAGCATCCAAAGATCAAGTACTTATGTTATAACGTGCTCTTAGGCTTAGAGAAAGGTAAGAGGTTATCTGAGCTCCTTAAGGAATTTGAGGAGGACTTAGGTGGATACTATATAGGAGTTGTCGCTGCTGGTGAGCGAACAGGACAGATTGACTACGTGTTAAGAGTTTTAGCTGATCAGCTTGAGAAGCACATTAACCTGAAGAAAAAGGTTCAGAGCGCTTTAGTTTACCCTATACTGGTAACCCTGTTCGGTATAGGTATAGTTTTCTTCATCTTCAGGTTCATCTTGCCTAATATCTTCAGCATGTTGAAAACCTCTGGGATTAAACTGCCGTTTTACACGGTAATGTTCATGCACTTCTCGGAGTTTCTTCAGAACCCTATAAACTTAGTTTACCTATTCCTTTTTCTTGTTATCCTGTTCGTGATAATTAAGTTAGTTCTATCTACCCCTGCTGGTAGGATCTTCTGGGATAACTTTAAGATGAGGATGCCGGTTTATGGTAAGCTAACAAGGCTGTTCCTATCTCTAACCTTCCTAAGGATATTTGCGCTAGTGTATGAGGCGGGATTACCACTTCTAACCTCACTACATATCGCTAAGAGAGCAACGAACAGCAGGATCATGGATATGTTAGTTGACTGGGCGATAATGAGATTGAAGGAAGGAGTTAGGTTCTCAGATATCTTCGGTTTTCACCCTTATAAGGCCAACCCTCAAACCCAGCTCTCCTCTGAGGAGAAATTTATGCTGAGTTTAGTAGAGGATATTTTCCCATCAATGGCTAGGAGCTTAATATATATAGGTGATCACGCAGGTGATCTAGTTACGCCTATCAGAAAGTATGTTGAGTTTGCTGAGGAGGAAACCTACAGGATATTAGAGAATATCAGCTCCATCATTGAACCTATTCTGATATTAATCATAGGTGTGCTTGTAGGTGTGATCCTGCTATCAGTGATGGTACCATTATACAGCATGATCCAGGGATTCTCATAGTAAATAGGAAGGGGAAATGGAGGGTGAAGGAGATAGCGGTTTTCCCAGGAAGTTTTGACCCGTTCACATACGGACACCTAGATGTAGTTAAACGGGCCCTGAAGATCTTTGATAAAATTCTCATACTGGTTTTAAATAACCCTAGGAAGAAGCCTTTCTTCACACCTGAGGAGAGGATGAGAATAATAAACGAGATATTGGAGTTAGAGGGATTACTTGATAGGGTGAGCGTGGATTACTATAAAGGGCTAATGGTGGATTACTTAAGGCAGCATGAATATAACTTGGTGATAAGGGGCCTTAGAGCGGTTTCTGATTTTGAGTATGAGATTTTGCAGGCTCACGCTAACGCTAAGTTATGCCCTGAGATGGAGACTATATTCATGTTCACCTCTCCTGAGTACTCCTTTCTCAGCTCAAGTTTAGTGAAGGAGTTAGCGATGTTCGGCGCTGATATAAGCAAGTTAGTACCTGAACCAGTTATCAAAGCTATTAACGAGAAGTTAGAGAGGGAAACTTCAAACCTATCTGGAGGTGAATAGACAATGTATCTCTACAACTTATTTGAGGCTAACTCCAAGGTATTAAATAAATTCTTAAACGAAGCCCTGAAGTTTGTTAGGGGATATGAGAATCAGCTGGAGCCATCTCTAGATCTATTGAACAAATTTTACTTTGAGCCTTGGAACCTATGGTTAAACCTGATGAAATATATTCCTGACCTTAAGGTAACTGATCTTGAGAGCTCAATTAATTCTCTAAAGGAGAGTTTAGAGCTATTCCTAAATGAGCCAAATGAGGAAAAATACGCTGACCTATATGCCTCCTATCTATCCCTGCTGAGCACGTGGAATTCCCTGGAGGGGACTATAAGAAAGGTTCTATCAGAGAAGTTAAACCCTCAGCCTGGAGTGGAGATCCCAAAGAAGTACTGGGAATTAGCGCTTCTTATCCTCGCTAAGGAGAACATACCTTATCAATATGATCCGTTCTCCATAGAGAAGCTAAGAGAGATGATACCTAACCTCTGGAGCTTCAGGAAAACCTTTAATGTCTATATAGATCTATCCATTGGGCAGTTTCATACCTATCCAGAGGAATACAGGGCTTTCTTCTCAGCTTACTTTAAGCTATTGAATGCTCTCTACGAGTTTGAGAGAGATGCTTTTGACCTGAACTATCAACTTCTACTTAAGTACCTCAACGTAGAGGAATTAGAGATCTTCCCACAGCTTCTAAGCTATGAGTTAGCTCCAGTAGATCCCCAAGCGATAGATAACGACCTCCTTGAGGCTTTCTGGGATTCCCTTGCTATAGATAAACTGGGATATATCTTGGTTAATGAGAGCTCTTATAACGCTAACCTGAAGTTAGATCCTGATTATAGAAATATCTCGTTCTTGGATGATCTATCTGATTTACTTCCTAGATATATCTTTGTGGTGGAGAACATTAACGTACCGGATGAGGAGTTTAAGCTACTAAAAGATTTCCTTAAATTAGCTTTTGAGGAAGCGATGGAGTACTATAACGGTTTGCTTGTGGATAGAGATCTATCTCAGATCTGGAAGGATCTAGGAACCTCCTTAGAGGAGCTAAGGGAGGAGGCTTTAAACCTTAAGGATGAGATTACTGAGAGCTTTAGAACTAAGCTCGCTAAGCTCTCTGAAAGTGCTGCACTTTTCCTGGAGAGGTTCTCTGGCTATCGCGAGAGGCTTAGAGCTAGGAAGTATATGGATTACTTAGCTGAACTATGTTTGAAAGCTAACACATTATACGTGCCATCGTACGTTTTAGCTATTGAAGCTGGAAGGATAAAGGTGAATATTCCTTGGGAGGATCCAGTGGAGAGGTTAGCTAACACCTTGCCCCCTTACCTTAGACTCACTGAGGAGGAAAAGGAGAGGTACCTTAAGGTCTTAGACCTTAACCTTAGGTTGGCGGATGCTTTAGAGGAGTTCGTGGAATTGGAGTCCATGGACCCCCTGAGAGAGGTCTGGATAGAGTTAATGGATGAACTTCCCTTCTTGGAGAAACTAGAGGAGAGGATGAACTCAGAGAAGGAGAGGTTTGAGAGGATAGTTAGGGAAGTTCTAGCTGGTAGGGGATTAAAGGATGTGCAAAGCCAGGTCGTGAAACTCTTAGCTTTCCTGAAGTATAGGTTCTCGGAAGAGGGAC
>JALUEN010000213.1:6627-6998 GCA_027052755.1 bacterium
CAATAGATTACACGATAAACGAGCTTCAGAAAAACCTTCCAGAGGAGCTCCCAGATGACTTTAAGGATTTCAATGAGGTTTTGGAGTTATCGGCTAAGCTCCTTGACGCCTTAGATGCCTTCCTTGAGGAGAGGAACTTGGAGTACTTAGATCAAGCACTTGAGATTAGCATTAAGCTAGATCCCTTACTCAAGACCCTTCAGCATCAGCTGATGGACCTGTACACTAATCTCCAGAGGAGAGCTATGGAGGAACTCTCACGACTACAACAATCAGAGTAGGAGGGGAGAAGTTGTGTTAGTTGCTTTCCTCTCTGATTTTGGACCTGACTCGCCATTTGTGGGTATAGTTAAAGGGGTTATAAAAAGCGT
>JALUEN010000213.1:7008-8624 GCA_027052755.1 bacterium
ACATTACCCCTTTTGATGTCTTTGAGGGGTCGCTAGTCTTATCAGCAGCTATAGGTTTCTTCCCTAAGGATACAGTCTTTTTAGCAGTTATAGACCCAGGTGTGGGAAGCAGTCGGAGGGCTATAATAGTTAGAAGTACTAGCTACTGGTTTGTCCTACCGGATAACGGGTTGATAAGTTTAGTGAGAGATAAGGAGAAACTCCTAGAGGCTTATGAGATAGATACCTCTAAGTTTGAGAGGGTTAGCAACACCTTTCACGCAAGGGATATATTTGGCCCAGTTGCAGGTGCGATAGCTTCTGGGGTATATCCTAATAACTTTGGGATGAAGATTCCTCTTGAAATGCTAACATACTTCAACTTACCTCAGGTTAAGCTCTCAGAGAACTCTAAGGAGATTATTTTAGAGGGAGAGGTAATCTACGTTGATCGTTTCGGTAACCTGATAACTAACATAACTGAGAGGGATATAAAATACCTACTGAAGTACTCGTCTCCAGAGAAGATAAGGGTAAGGATCTGGGAGGAGGGCAGTAAACCCTACGAGGTGATATCCTTAAGCTCTCACTATGATACATCTAAAGAGGTTGTCGCTTTAATTGACAGTTTCGGTTACTTAGAGATAGCGGTACCTCAGGGAAACGCTTCAGAGAAGCTCAACCTCAGGAAAGGTGCCAAGGTTAAGGTTTTCGCTGATAGGAAAAAACCCTGAGAAAAAATCTAAATCAGGTGAGAGAAGTGGGAAAGGAAGAATACCTATGTGATCAAATCTGTAAACAATTCTGTGAACCTCTCAAGCCTTTCTTTGATAGAATAAAGGTAATGCCTTTATCTAAGTTAACCACCTATAAGATAGGTGGGGAAGCTAGGGTTTTCTTCCCTAGATCAGAGGAGGACCTCATAGATTTCTACATGGCTCTCTGGAAAACTAGCTTACCTTTCAAGGTGATTGGTGGAGGAAGTAACCTCCTGGTTTCAGATCACGGGCTTAAAGAGCTAGTAATTAGTATGCCTTCCATTAGCGCTTTCTTCGTGAGAGAACAGGGGAATAAGGTGATCATTTACTCTGAAGCTGGGATGTCTCTTCCCACATTGATTGGTATAACCTCAAGGTTAGGTTACTCAGGATTAGAGGAACTAGCGGGAATTCCGGCCAGCGTAGGAGGAGCAGTGATCAATAACGCTGGGGCTTACGGAAGGGAGATAGGCGAGCTAGTTAAATCCGTTAAGTTCTTAGAGCCACTAGAGGGGCTTACTGCACTGAGAGCAAAGGATATTTATTTTGAATATAGATCCTCATCTCTGAAATATCCCGGCGTTATAATTCTGGGAGTTGAGTTAGAGCTGGTAAAAAGCGATAGTCAGAAAACTATGAGGAGATTCCAGGAGATCTTGAGAAAGCGCAGGGAGACCCAGCCTCTTCAGTACCCTAGTTGCGGATCAGTTTTCAAGAATCCTCCAGGTTATAAAGCTTGGCAGTTAATAGATAAAGCTGGTTTCAGGGGATATAGGATAGGAGATGCTGCTGTCTCAGAGAAACACCCTAACTTCATTGTGAACTTAGGCAAAGCTAAGGCATCTCACGTTTATGAGCTGATAAAGAGGATAAAATCAG
>JALUEN010000214.1 GCA_027052755.1 bacterium
GCCTTAAATAATCTCCTGGTCAAGGAAGGCGTGAGAGCTAACCTTAAAGCTTTCAACCTCACCTTGGCTACTAATCTCCAAGCCTCTGAGCATTCAAAATACATAATCATTGATCAAGAGAAAGCTTATGTAACTGATCAGAACATCCAGGATAAACCTATGACGGAGATAGGAAAGGGTTATAACTGGTATGGTTTAACCGTGAAGCTAGAGGGAGATGTAGTTAAGGGTTTGATGGAGGTATTCAAACACTCTTGGAATACCTCAGAAGTGGTAAACTTAGTGAACGAGAGGGAAGAGCTTGAGGTCAACCCTCAGACCGGACGTTACTTTAAGAGAGCTAAGGATGTAGTGAAGGCTTGGAGAAGTGGGGAACTTGATGGGAAGATTATCCTCGCTTACAGTGAACCTTGGAAGAATACCTTTATTCGTAGGATCTTTCTCAGATCTCCAGATGACCTAAGAGATCTTGATGTTAAGCTTATAAGGAGCGCTCAGAGGGAGATAAAGATAATAACTCCTAACCTGAGCCATTTAAGGGTTATATGGGCTATAGCTGACGCGCTTAAACGAGGTGTGAAGGTGAGGATACTCCTCTCTAAGGACTTTAATGAGGAGATTAACCTGTACCTGCATCCTGAGAACGTAGGTGATAACATAAAATCATTGATAACCCTTAAATTGCTAGCTGGAGACAAAATTAAAAACTTGGAGGTTAGATGGTACTCTAATGATGGGAAGAAACCAGAGGAGGGAAACCTAGTTAGGACCTCTCACGCTAAGTACTTATCAGTTGATGGTGAGGTAGCTAGTTTCGGTTCCCTTAACCAAGATACGGTATCCTTTAAGATCTCAAGGGAAACCAATGTGGTGATCTTTGGAAGGGAAGAGGTCTCCAGACTTGAGGATAAGTTCTTTAAGCAGGTGTGGGATAGGAGCATACCTCAGCCTATGGAGGAGCTACCCTCACCAGGATCTTATTTTGCGAAAGCCTACCTGAAAACGATAAAAAGCTTGTTAAGACGTCTGAAATACTCTAAAGGATAGGTCTGTGTCCCTTTCAGGAGGAAAGCTGATAGAGAGAGCGAAAAATATTAACTGGTAGAGTGTGGGGAAGTGGCGGAATTGGCAGACGCGGTGGACTTAGGATCCACTGGGGTCTCCCCGTGCGGGTTCGAGTCCCGCCTTCCCCACCAAAGGTCTTCTGCGATAAGGTTTCCCTAAACGTGGATACTTAATCACCACTAGGAGGCTAGGGGGTGCTCTATATGCTAGAGCTGAGGGAACCAGCTGTCTCAGGTACCTTTTACCCAGGAAGCTCTGAGAAACTTAAGGAGATGATAGAGGACTTCTTTAAGCTAGCTGAAGATAGATTTCCCCCATCTGTCTCTGTATCACCTGACAACGTTGTAGGTGGTGTGGCACCTCATGCCGGATATATATACAGCGGACTAACTGCTTCTGTGCTATATCGCTTCCTGGCTGATCGTAGTGAGGTACCAGAGATAATTGCTGTGATAGGCCCTAATCACCATGGCTATGGTCCAGAGGTAAGCGTAGCTCCTTTTAAAACTTGGGAAACTCCCTTTGGAATAGTAGAAGTGGACTTAGTTTCCGCTGAGGAACTGGTTGAAAAGGGTAGAGCTAGGGGTTTAGATATTGGGTTCAGCTCAGAGGCTCATCTCTTTGAACACTCACTTGAGGTACAACTGCCGTTCCTCCAGTACATCTGGAAAGGATTCAGGATACTACCTATCGTCGTTAAATATCAGTACCCTAAAGATATGGTTAGCTTAGGACTAAGCCTAGCGGAGATCCTCATAGAGAGGGATAGCTTGCTGATAGCTAGTAGTGATATGAGCCACTATATACCCCATCAAGAAGCAGTGGTAAGGGATAGCAGGGTTTTCCCCTTTATAGAAACTATGGACTGGGAAGGGTTATATAAGGTTATAAGCGAGTACAGAATTACTGCTTGCGGTGTTGGTGCCATCTCAGCTGTTATGGTCGCTTCCAAACACCTGGGGGCTACGAAGGGAAAAGTCTTAGATTACACAACTTCAGCTATGGCGAGTGGAGATTACTCTAGAGTGGTTGGGTACATGTCAGCTATCTTCTTCAAGGAGTAGAGGGAGATGTTTAACAGGTACAGGGTTTTGGAGTTCCTCTGGAGACTAACCTCTTATCACAGAGTTCAGGGATCACCTGAGCTAGTTGAGGCTGTGAATTATCTTCAAGGGGTTTTGGAGAGATTAAACAGGGATTTTAGTAGCCTCTTAGAAGTCCGTAGGCTTAAGTTTAAGTACGACGGTTTAAGCGAATACCTCACTCTGAGATCTCCTACGCCTTGGAGACTTAGGAAGGGCAAGCTTATCCTTAA
>JALUEN010000215.1 GCA_027052755.1 bacterium
CAGTGATGATAGACCTAGACGGCAACGGGAGGATAGACCTCCAGGACAAGCGAGGGGTATTCAGGTGGAGGACAGGGAACTGGTGGAGAGGAGAGAGCCACTCAATTAACCAGTGGGTCAAGCCCAAGGGAGACAAGACGGACGGTGTGCTGGTAACCTTGGATCAGAAGCAGATAGAGAGCTATCTCAAGGGTAACACTGTGAGCGTGGATTACAGGAAGAACCTGTTCGGTGAGTACGATAAGAACGGAGTGAAGAGGTACAGGAACGGTTACGAGAAGTTGAGAGCGTACTATGACAAGAACCACGACGGAGTGATAGACCAGAATGAGATCAGGAGGGCAAAGGACCTGTACGTATGGCAGGACAAGGACGGAGACGGTAAGATAGACCAGGGAGAGCTGTTCAGGCCAGAGAAGTTAGGTATAACCAAGTTTGACACGAACAAGAACAGCTACACCAGGAAGGTAGGGACAAAGTACTACTACGAGGAGGGAGTCAGGGACGGATTTAGAGATGTACCTTTAAGGAGGATAGAGACGTTCCAGTTTGACCCTAGTGCGTTGAGGACGTTAGGATACGGGGAGCTGAACAGGTTATTAGCCCAGAACCCCACAGTAGGGTTTGACTACAGGTACCTGCTGCTATTACTCCTGTACGGTGGCTTCGGCTCCTACGCGCTAGGTGGTAGGTACGCGGTAGCTTAATTCGCATCACTATTAGGAATGAGTTACCTAAGCTGGGGCAGGTTCTCCTGCCCCCAGTTTTTTATTTTATATCACTTGATAGCCTTAAGACAATCAAGTATCTCAACTAGTTAGGTTTACTAGCTCATCTAAGCTTGAGATAACTAGATCAGCCTGGAAATCCCTATTATATCTATTTAACAGGATAGTATAGAGTCCAAGTTTTTTTGCAGGAATTAGATCATATTCAGGATAAGAGCTGAGGTGTATCCAAGTCTCGCGAGGTATCCTGTACCTTCTCATAGCCTCTATCCAAGCCTGAGGGTTAGGTTTAAAGTATCCTAGCTCACTGCAGGCTATCAAGTGATCAAACTCCACGTTTAACTTAGAGGCGGAAACTCTAAGGAACTGAGGATCCGTGTTTGACATTATCGCTAATCTAAACCCAATAAGCTTTAACCGCCCCAGTGGAGTAATAACATCAGGAAAAGGCCCCCAGCGATATATGGATAGAGCTATCTTCATAAGCTGATCCTCATTATATCTAATGTTAAGCGAATCTAGGGCATATTTAGTGTTACTGATTAATATCTCCCTATAGCTAGCTCTCTTAGAGCGAGAGGTGCTAGATAGGTCTCTCTCCATCCATAAGCTTATAAACTTCTCTAAGAGATCACTAGGAGCTTCTGGAAACTCTGATTTAAAAGCGCTTCTTAAACCTCCTATCCAGTCTATCAGCGTTCCGTAGCAGTCAAAAACGAGCGTAAAAGTACCTCTTAAATCTCTAGAACGCCACTTCCGTAAAATATCCTGTAAAAGAGCCATCCAACCCCCTCCCTAAGTATAACCGAGTTATCCAAGAGCGCGTCTAAATCAGGGAAGAAGCACTCATATCCACGACATCTCTTAGATTTCCAATCAGATGGAACTCCCAAGAGCTTCACCTTCTCCTCATCTCTGAAGACTAAGTGAAAAGCGAGCAGGCTCCGAGGTAAGTGATAAGCAGAGGTAACTATAAATAGATAAGTCCTCCTCCTTAAATTATCTTGGATCAGCTCCCTCACCCTCTTAGCATCCTGAAAGGTGTTGTAACTTGGCTTTGCGCATATCATGGGTTCACTAGGGACTCCAAAGTGCAGTAGCCACTTCTTATAACACTTGCAAGCGCTTAGTTCCCTGAACTCAGGCCCAGTTATAATAATATTAGATCTAGTTAACCTGTAAACCTCAGAAGTAGTGATCAATCTCTTAAAAGTTGACCCTGAGGGGATACAGCCCTCTTCAAGCGCAGTTTTTTCAGATCTCTCAGATTTAAGGATAGGGGAACTCCATAGGTTCTCACTTAGCACGACTACATAGATATCTCCTATCAAAAATCTTGGAAGCTCCCTCCTCAGATCGTAGATCGTCAGGATATCCTTCTTAGAGATTAACCTGCTCTCCAGCAGTGAGAAGGCTAGGTACCTAGTATATGGCAACGATCCCAAGATCAAGTAAAGCAAAGACGAGATACATATAGCGGTCATCAGATCACTGATCTTGTATCTATAGATAACCCAGGATCCCAGAGTTAAGGTGAGGATAGCAAGCCCTAGAGGAGATATTAGTAACGAGATGATCTCACTGATAACAGCTCTTAGGAGCATCTCATCTCCTCCAGGTTACTAGGCTGA
>JALUEN010000216.1 GCA_027052755.1 bacterium
ATTCTAAGGTGAGCGCTTCAGCTTGATAACGCTTTAGTGGAGCGTTAGCTATGAGAGGAGTAGCTAGAACTGAGCTAGGGAAACTGATGCTGATATTTGGGTTCCTGTTATGGGGAATATCCTTAATCCTCTCTAAAAGTTACTTTCAGGAGAGGTTAAGGTTTGATGGGAAGATATCAGCTCCTATTATCATAGACTTGAGGGGGTTGAGAAAAGCTTCCAGGGCTTGGGGGATACCTTACGATAAAGCTCTCAAGCTGTTAATGGAAGCATCTCGTGGGAGGATCAGAGGGCTAGGAATATCCCTAGCTACTATTGATGAGTTGCAGGCTAGTGGATATCTAACTTACATGCAAGGTTGGGAGATATTGAGGTATCAACCAGCGTGGGGCTATAGGGCTTTTGGTTATAGACCAGATGTTGTTCCTAGCCACTTGTATATTAACCTCAATGATAACTCTCTAGCTTCTGAGCTTGTGGATAGCTTAAACCTACTTTTTGGGAAGGGAACAGCTAGAGAGGTTAGAGGGCCTGTGAAAGGTGTTATTGAGGTGAACAGGGATTACAATACGGTAAAGGATCTTGAGCTGATCCTCCTTCCCGATGATGAGAAGTTGATAAAACGCTATGAGGAGCTTTCCTCCCAGAAGCCTATCCTGGTAGTTAGGGTTCCATATAAAGGTAACCCTGAGAGAGTGATTAAGGTTTTAGAGAAACAGCTAAAGGAGTATGAGGGATACAATATGATCTTGGCGCCTTCTGGGGCTACCGTGTTAGGCTATAGATGGAGACTAAAGGAATCTGCTAACTCTTTGATATATCTCTCTAAGAAGTTTAAAGCCCCTCTAGCTCTCCTAGAGGTTTACACCCCTAAGTCAAAACAGAAGGGAATAGATCTAATTGCTAGCAGGTTCAGCAGTAAGGATCTACCGCTACTGAAGTTCCTATCTCTCACCTTATTAGCCTACAAACCCTTAGAGCAGAGGGTCTCATCTGTGGTCTTAGGAGTAGAGGAGAGGAACGTGAAGATGATATACCTATCACCAGGAGCTCCTGAGCTTGATCTATCCTCGCCATCATTAGGAATGGAGGAAATCAAACATCTACTAAAGCTCTTAAGTGAGAGATTACCAAAAGCACCTGAGAGAATAGAGGATTTAACTCTCTCAAGAAGCGCTTTCCTCAAGGGGTTTATCTTAGGAGCTCTCTTAACTAGGATCTTAATAACCTTGGGGTTACTGCTTATGCTGGTTGGTGCAATTCTCTGGGCTTTTCCTGAGGGGACTACACCTTACCTGATTGGAATATCTGTTGTCGGTGTAGTATCCCTAATCTCTCTGAGAGATATATCTGGTATAAGGGAACTACTCATTATTAGTTTTTACGCTTTAGCTTCTTCAGTGATCTTCGTAGCACTATTGAGGAGGATCCTTCAAGCTAACTATAATCTAATTCTGAAGATATCTCTAGCTACACTTATGGTCCTAATACTAGGGAGTATCACAGGTCTATCTCTTCATATCTTATACGCTGATAATCCCTTGAAGGTATTAGGAGTCAGCCCTGTTAGGGGAGTTAAAGCTATTCTAGTAATACCTATCTTAGTTGTTGCGTTTTGGGGAATGGGAGAGCTGAAACTGTGGGAGAGACCAATAAAGTTCTATCAGGTTTTTGTTGGGCTTCTCATCCTTGGAGTATTAGGGATATATCTATTGAGGAGCGGTAATGTTAACATGGCTTCAGGTCTAGAGCTTCACTTAAGAGAAGTCCTCAGAGAACTCTTTGGAGTTAGACCTAGGTTTAAAGAGGTTTTATTTGGATATCCATCTCTAGCTTTTGGGATGTACCTACTTTCATCATTTAAGGATAATTATCCTGAGGACGTAAGATTATTAATCTCTTTAACTCTATCCCTCGGAGCTATAACTCTAGCTAGCGTGATTGATACCTTCGCTCATATCCACACACCTCTCCTGATCTCCTTGAAGAGGGCTTTCTTAGGATGGATTTTAGGTTTAATCCTCTCAGGAGCTATTTTAGGTATCTTGAGTTACTTTCTATCCCTCCTCAGGAAGCGAGGGAGAAGAGATGAAAGAGAGTAAGAATCCCTACGAGGATCCAAAGCTGATAGAGGAATACGATAGGTGGTATGATGAGTATTATCACATCTTTCAGAGTGAGCTGTCAGCTATAATGGAAGCTCTTAGGGATCTCCCTAATCTTAGGGAGTTGAACTCAATTGAGATTGGAGTTGGAACTGGTAGGTTTGCGGAAGCTTTAGGTATAAAATATGGGCTTGATCCATCTGAGGAGGCTCTTAGAATAGCAGGAAAGCGTGGTATAAAGACAGTTAAAGG
>JALUEN010000217.1 GCA_027052755.1 bacterium
TATCTCTATAGTATCCCACCTCAGCTCATTACCTCATAACACCCTAAGTGAGACTATCAAGAGATTAGAAGAAGAGCTCGCCATAGATCAGGCATATAACTTGAAGATATCACAGCTATCAAGGGGATGGAGAAAGCGTATCCTGATCAGCTTAGCTTTCCTAAGTGGAAGGGGTCTGCTACTATTTGATGAGCCTTTAGATGGTTTAGATGAGAAGGGAGTTAAAGGTTTCCTGTCGTTAATCAGAAACTTCTTAACTACGAGAAGTTCAAAGAGGGGAGTTATCTTAGCCCTTCAACCGATAGAGTCAACTATCTCCCCAGTTAAGGAATACTTGGAGAGCCAAAGCCTAAAGATCTCACAACTAAATTTAAGTGAGAGTATCGGAGTGAAGACCCATGTCAGTGAGAGGTAAGCTAATAATATGTGCCACTCCTATAGGAAACCTATCTGATATATCTTCTAGACTTAAACAAGCCTTAGAAGAAGCAGATATTATCCTGAGCGAACACCCCTCTCATACACTTAGGCTATTAAACTATCTAGGTGTGAAAAAACCCTTGAGAAAATATCACGAGAATAATCCTCAGCCAGCTCTAAAACTCCTGCTTAGTGGGTACAAGGTAGCGCTTCTCTCCTCAGCAGGTACACCTGGAGTCTCAGATCCAGGTAGGGAACTAGTGAGGCTATGCTATGAGAACGATATAGAGGTAGAAAGTATACCGGGTCCAAGCGCTCTATGTCTAGCTATCTCCTACGCTCCGTTCAGAACTAAACCGCTAACATTTGGAGGCTTCCCACCTAGAAAAGGCTCAGTTAGGGAGAGGTACTTAAGAGAACTCCTAAGCTTAACCGAACACGCAATTTTATTTTTTGAAGGTACTAAGAAGGTAGAGAAACTCCTTAGAGAGATAGCTCTCACTTTATCAGAGTTTCAACAACAAAGAGAAGTGCTTATCCTAAGAGAGTTAACCAAAATTAATGAGGAGAAGAGACTATACCTTTTTCCAAGGGATCTAGAGAGAGCGATCAAGGAACTTAAGCCTAGAGGAGAATTTTCTATCCTCTTATCACCTGCTGACTTTATCAAAGATAATTCAATATAACAGAAGGGTTAAAGGTTTTTTAACGGAATTTTATCTTGTGTAGCTCTTATATTAAGTCTTTAGAGTATATCAAAGCGTGTTTAAGGAGGGAGAAATTAATGGCTAAGAAGAGCTCAAAGATCTCAAAAGCTGAGTTTGAAAAACTATTAAATAAAGTAGAGGATTTATCTAAAGAGTTCAACGAACTGAAGGAAGAGGTAGAGAAACTGAAGTCAACCGAGGTTACTGAGTCTGGAGAATTTCCTAAAGAGGAGCTAGAGAGCTTAAAAAATGAGATAGCTATCCTAAAGGAGAAAGCGGAGCACCTAGAGGAAACTCTTTCACAAACGATAGATGCTAACCTATCTCCTCTTAAGAATGAGCTTCAAGATGTAAAGGAGAAGCTCTCCGATCTAGGATCCTCCTTATCAGAGTTAGATAACACTGTTAAGGAGCTTGAGAAACAGCTATCAGAGATCTCCCCCGAGGAATCTAAGCTTGATACTCAAGCTCTGAGAGACGAGATCCTTGAGGAGATAAATAAAGAGATTGGTTCTAAGATAGAAGAGATCTCTTCTCAGGTTATAGACCTGAACGGAGAGATATCTAGTATAAGATCACAGCTCAGCTTAATAGAAGGGACTACTGAAAACCTCTCCGAGATATCCCAGAAACTCTCAGACTTAGATCTCTTCAAAGCTAAAGTAGAGAACTTAGACAATTTGGTAAATCAGATCTCGTCAGATCTAGAGAGCTTAAAGAAGGAATATGAGGAGCTTAGATCAATATCTGAGAGACAGGACTACATAGAGTCAAGGATTGGGGAACTTCAGGAACCGATAAATGATCTATCATCAAAGGTTAATGAGCTGGAAGCTCAGATCAATCAGCTGAAAGCTGAGATAGACAGTAAAGCTGATCTGATAGAGGAGACAGTAAACGCTTTATCTCAGAAGTTAGGGGACATATCCCCAGAGCTACTAAGCGAGTTAGGAGAGACTACTCAGAAGATAGCAAATATAGAGGAAGAGCTTAACAACTTAAAGAGCGAGTTGGAAAATATAAGAGATACAGTAGAGCACATTAAGCAGGATATGCTAGACAGGGAATCCATACAGTTCATGATAGACTCCACTCAGGAACAGAAGATAGAGGAAATAATGAACAGGATAAAGGAGTTGGAGGCACAGCTAAGCGTTACCCCCGACAAGCTTGCCCAGTTAATCCAGAGCGATGATGTTAAGAGCGTGATAGATAAGATAC
>JALUEN010000218.1 GCA_027052755.1 bacterium
AAAATATCTTGTCCGCCTTGTCGTTAAAATACCTGACGATGATATCCTTATCTACGAAAGTTATATCCACTGGGAGTGTATCTAGGATCGCTTTCAGCTCTCTCACAGTTAACTTCCCGGTATCTAGATCTATCTCCTCAGGACTTACCTCAGGTCCTCTCTCCTCAGAGGAAGCCTCTTTGAGTAACCTCTCTGGTAGCTCCTTGACCTCTATATAGTTAGGATAACCTATCTCGTCAAACTGCTCCCTAACCTCTACCCATTCCTCAGGCGTCATTACCTTCAAGGCAGTGGGAAATAGAACGTTATTCTCCTTATAGAAGTGGGCAGATATTAGCTCAAATAGGGATAGAGTTATTTTCTTGAGGAGTTTTGCAGTAGCGCTTAGATTTTCCTCCCGTTTAAGCTTCTCTCCAATTGAGAATAACTTGCTTTTCACATCCCTTATGTTATCGTGATCCATCCACATTATCTTAGGGGGCTGGGTAATCCCGTGTTTTTCAAGATATGGAAATAAAGCGTACTCTTCCCTGAGGTAGTGGTTCTCAGAGTTTTTGAAATCCTCAATTAACTTTAGGATATCATTGACTAAACTCCTGTCCAAGGTTTCTGAGAGCTTATTGGCTAAATCTAAGAGCTGATTCGCTTTCTTAACCATCTCAGAGTGTTCTCTCATCAGTATTCCTACAGGATGGCCTTCCTCCGCTATAGGCTTGAACTCCTCAATCGCAGATCTCATCAGCTCTATATGTACGTCGCATAGTTTATGGATCTCCTCCGGAGGTACTCCTTCCTCTATGAGCTCTTGCTCTACGTGAACTACATCAAGTGGGGAGAGGCCTTCTATTAAACTTTTGAACTCCTCTCTCAGCTTGGCTATGCTCTCACCTTCATGTAACTTCTTGATTAGCTCTTTTAACTTTTTTCTCCTGAAGAGCTCGGTCATCGGTTTCCCTCCTCTCACTGGTAGAGTCTCTGCTATCTTGCTATTTTTCCTTTAGAGGATGTTTTCCTCTATGAGGATATAGTTTCTGCGATTGTTTTAGCCAGGGCTTCGTAGATTATAAGGAATAAAAAATGGCGCGCCTGGCAGGATTCGAACCTGCGACCCTGGGATTAGAAATCCCATGCTCTATCCAGCTGAGCTACAGGCGCACCTATTATAAGTTTCTAAAAAATAGGGTCTTTTCCTTCCTTAGCTCTCAGATGTAGAAGCTAACAATGAGGATATAATAGCTTGCGTTCTAACTAATATCTCATCTGAGCCGAAACCCCCAGGTTTCGTTATCAGGTATCTTAGGGAGCTACCTTTAACCTCTAATATTGGTATTCCCGGCTCTAAGAACAGGATGGGTTTTAGTGAGGGAAGGTTAAGCTCTCTTAAGCTCCACCAAGCTACCTCTCCACCACATAACATTAAGGCATCCCATTTAACTCTGAGTATCAACTCCCTCGTTAGTAGGCTTAGTCCCTTAGCTATTTGGATCTCCATCCCAGGGTTGGGGGTATCTCCTGAGTAGATTACCAGTGATCTATCAACGTTAGTTAATCTCTCTAAAAAGAGTTCTAAGCTTTCGCTTGGGTTTAACTGGAACACTGGATAGCCCTCTGATCCCCAAACTTCCACTTGTCTCTTAGTTTTGGGGTTTAAGCTACCCATGATGAACAATATCTTAGCCTCTCTCTGGAGACCTGTTACCTTCAGTACAGATTTAAAAAGTGCGCTGGAGCCTGCTAGAGCTACACCTCCTAATAACCTGTTAGCATAAATGGCCATAGAGGCTATCTGGTCCAGATCCTCATGGTTTAGCGCGTCAGATACTATAACCTGATGCTCTAGGATAAGCTCCGAGAAGAGGTTAACCTTCCCCTTCCTCAGATCTTTAATATCTACTTGGTAGATGTCAAATGAAAATCCGCCTAGTGAGATGATATCCCTTAGCGAGGAGGTATGTCTTGGCGAGAAGGTGTCGGTGGCGAAGTGAGTATCCTCTAACTTCTCGCCGTAAATGTATAACAGACCGGCTTCTACTGTCCTACCTAATGAGGGGTACGCCGGGGTATATACAACCCCTTTGAAACCAAGGTTTAGCAAACCTTTCATGAAGGCTCCTAAGTTCCCTCTAGCCGTTGAGTCTAGCTTTAAGAATAGTAAATCGCTGTTCATGCTGAAGTTTAAGGACGATAATATATCGCTTAAGGTAGCCTCTATAGTTCTGTCATCAAGATATCTTGTATTAGTTGCTAGAACTGTTATCTCATTTGCTCTAAACTCTTTCCCTAACGTTTCCAAAGAGGGATGATTTCCTTTTTGGAGATCATTAACTATAAAGGTAGCAGGT
>JALUEN010000219.1:0-523 GCA_027052755.1 bacterium
CTCTTCCCTTAACCTAGGGAGCTTATAGGATAACGTCCACCTGCCAGGTTTAGAGATAACATCTCCCACAAAGAGTATCCTTAATGTATCTCCAGCCATATCGCTACTCAGCTCACTCCTTCACGACCTCGTTCAGCCAAGAGTAGTACTCCTCATTTATGAGTGGGACAAACCAGCCAGCAATAACTGGGACTTCGTACTCGTGGAGTTCCTTTAACCTCTTCTGAAGTTTCTTATACGCAGATAACTTCGTCTTCATTAGGAGCCCCCACTCAGGTGAGTGCTCTATCTTTCCCTTCCACCAGTAACCTGAGGAGATCTGAATCAGGTTATAGCAACCGATCAGCTTCTCCTCTAAGAGCTTATCAGCTACCTCTATTGCCTTCTCCTTAGAGGAGAAGGTCGTGTAAACCATGATCATTGGGTTCATACCTCTCCCCTCCCTCAGAAAGCTCTTAAACCTTAAATGAATTTCATTACAAGGGTTCACCTACCTCCTGAGGAGAAAATTTGATTAAAGAGA
>JALUEN010000219.1:533-8422 GCA_027052755.1 bacterium
GTCTAGGGAGGTGATATAAATGAGGCAACCAATAGAGCCTTCCAGCTCTAACGTTGTATCCTATGAGATCCCATTAACTAAAAGCGGTACTGACGCTTTAGAAGAGGCGTTATCAAGGTTCTTTTCCATGGTCTTCGGATGGATGTTCCTAGGGTTGTTAATAACCGGTGTTGTATCCTTCTTAATGCTCCAGAAACCTTTCATCAAATTATTAGCAACCCTCGTCTATAACCCGCTGCTATTATTAGGCCTCTTTGTCCTTGAGATAATCCTAGTGATAGCGATAACAGGTACGGCTAGCTCCACAAGCATGCCTCTCCCCCTCTCGCTCTCCCTCTTCCTAATCTACTCTGCTTTAAACGGGGTAACTTTAAGTCCAATATTTCTTATCTACACCAAGACCTCAATAGCCTTTACCTTTTTAGTTACCAGCATTATGTTCGCAGGATTATCAATACTAGGGTATATCACTAAAGCACCTGCTAAATGGGGAACAATACTGATGGCAGGCTTAATCGCTCTCATCATAGGAGAGGTTGTCAACTTATTCCTGAGACTTCCAGGTCTATACCATGTTCTAACAATTTTAGGGATAATTATCTTCATGGGCTTAACAATGTATGATGTCAGCAAATTAAAGAGGATAGCAGAGAGACATATAGAGCTAGTAGGTCCCTCAGCGGTTTCATCAAGAACTCTGATGGGTGCAGCCGTTCAAGGCGCTCTGTCATTATACCTGGACTTCATCAACTTGTTCCTATACTTGTTGAGACTGCTAGGAAAGAGGAGATAGCTCAAAGATCCTAAAAGGCTCCAAAAGGGACAAGAGATTTTTAAATTGAAAATATCAATACAAGTAATCATATCAAATCAGACCACACCAAAGGTTTAGTGCTTGAGGTAAAAGCTATAAACATGAGCGAGATATACGAGGAATCCATAAAAACTCTTAAAAAATTAATTGAGAGTGTTATCAAGGAGAGAGGAGTTATTGTATATCTCTTCGGCTCAAGAGCTACTGGTAAAGCAACACCTGGCTCAGATATAGACATAGGAGTAATTTTAAAAAAGGAAAATTCAGGGAGAATCATCGCACTCTTAAGGGAAAGAATAGAAAACTCAAATATTCCATATAAGGTAGATGTAGTAGATCTATCCCAAGTCTCAGAGGAGTTCAGGGAAAAGGTTTTAAGAGAAGGGAAAGTACTATGGAGAAGTTAGAGAGGAAGTTAAGAGAGACTGAACGAGCGTTAAAGACTCTTGAGGATATACTGAAAGAACATTATTCAACAATAGTAAGAGATGCCACGATACAGAGGTTTGAGTACACCTTTGAATCCCTTTGGAAAACACTTAAGGAATACCTAAGAGAACAAGAGGGGATTGTCTGCAATTCTCCAAAAAGTTGTTTCAGGGAAGCATTGAGTGTAGGACTTTTAAACGAAGAACAAACGCTTATGTGTCTTGAGATGACTGATGATAGAAATTTAACCTCACACACCTATTTAGAGGAAGTCACTGAGAAAATTTACAGGAAGGTAAAGGATTATTATAAGCTTATGAGGAGTATATTTGACAAGATAAAAGAGAATTCAAAAAATCGTTTACAACACTTTCCTCCTAACAGAGAGGAGCAAAGGTAACTATGACGGTACTTACGAGTAAATCTGAAAGCTCCACCTCAAACTCAAAGGGCTTTGATAAACTGCCTGACCTCAAGGAGATACTGCTGAAAGTCCTGAAAATCTCTATCCCGGGGATGATAAACCAGCTAGTCATGTCCCTTGAGATGACAATAGTTATCCTCTTAGCCTCAGCGATGTACTCTGAGACAGATGTGGCTGCCCTAGGGAGCGCCACTTACCTCTTCTGGTTTGACTTCAGCGTGCTGTACTTTGTTCCCGTTGGGGTATCATCAATTGTATCCAGGGCATCAGGTAGAGGCGATGAGGGAACCATCAACAGGATATCCACACACGGTTTAATACTCATCTTCCTCTCGCAGGTTCTGATCACCCTCCTCTACTTCCTACTCTTAAGAGATCACGTGTTCTCCTGGTTGAAACTAGACAAATCCTTAGCTAGCAGAACTCACCTCATCCTCAGCGCCTTCCTGCTAACCTTCCCAATTAGGAGCCTCTCGTGGTCCATCTCCTCTGTCCTGATGGGTAAAGGGAGAACGGACAAGATGACCTTAGTAACCCTATCAGCTATAATACCGGAAGCTCTAGTACTGTGGCTAGGTTTCAGCAAGGAGGCTCCTATACACCTAGTTCTCGGCTTGAGCTACCTGATAGGCTCATCAGTAAGTCTAGTCTTCAGCTACTATCTCTACACTAATGAGGGTTTGAAGTTCAAGCTCTCTAGAAGAGATATACTAAACGATTGGCAGGAGATAGCTAGGATAGGGATACCCAGCGCCCTAACGTCAATTATCTTCAGCTTCATATATCTATTAATGCTCCCTATCATATCCAGTTTCGGCAAGAGCGTCTTAGCAGCTTTAACGGTAGCTCAGAGGATAGAGAGCACCTTGTGGATGGTAGCTTGGGGATTATACCCAGCTAGCGTAGCCCTGATAGGCCAAGCGATAGGGGGAAACAAAATTAACCTGGCTAAGCTCTACCTGAGAGTGATAGTCTGGTATGGGTTTGTAGGAACATCAATCGTATCAGCTGTGTTGATCTTTAAAGGGTTTGATATACTACGCCTACTAACTCCTTCAGTGGACGTAGCTATCCACGCTTACTCATACCTGTTCTACACCTCAATAGCTGCTTTCTTTATGTTATTAGAGGCAGTCTTTGCAGGAGTGATAGTAGCTATTGGTAGGACGCTTCCGCTCTTGGTAGTTGACTCCACCTTTAACCTAATGAGGCTTCCCCTCCTGTGGATATTATGTCCCAAGCTGGGCCCAGATGGGATATGGATAGCTATAAACCTGTCAAATCTATTCAAAGGGGTAAGTTTATCAATAGTAGGTTATCAGATGCTGTCTACTCTTAAGGGAGAGGGATAAAGAGAAACGAGGTTAAAGAGGATGAGCTTTATAGATAGTTTTGAGAGGCTCTCTGAGGATATCATATCCAGGTTTGAGGATATCTTATCAATACTTAGATCGCCACTAACCCTACTAGTTACCTGGTCTCTCCTAAGCTCCTTAGTGCTCTTCCCGCTACTCATAGGCTTCACTGCTAGGCTATCAGAGAAGATAATGGAAGATGTGGTAGCTGGGAGGAAACCCAGCCTAGAGATGTCCCTTGATGATCTAGCAGAGGTCCTGCTGTATGCCCTGCTTATAACTCCTATCACGCTACTCTTCTGCTCTCCTACGTTAACGGTTACCATATACGTAGCTTGGAAGCTAAAGGAGGTAGGAAGTGATATATTTCAACTCTCAACGCTAGTTCTCATCCTAGTCCTCATACTTCCAGCCTGGCTTGGGATCCAGCTTATAGCTGTGATCCCCCTCCCCTTCTCAGTTCTCAGGTTCATAGAGGAGAGGGACTACAGGTATTCGCTTAGCTTAAGGGAACTTCTCACAGATATAGATCAGATGAAGGAGGAGTTATGGGATATAATAGCTAACCTGATTATTGATCTCTTTCTAGTAAGCTTACCCGTAATCTTTATCCTATTAGCTCTAGCTAGAGGACTGCCAATAGCCCTCTGGCTAATCATTTCCTATCTTTCCTTTACCTTTATTATTAGCCTAATTCTACTCAAAACTATAAGGGATTTCGCTATAGCTTACACATTGCGGTTTCTGAGAGTGGAAGGAGGAGCAGAGGGAGGAATCCTATAGAGATGAGCTACCTATATATCCTTCCTAGGGCATCTAACGCTCTGCTTAAGCTATTAAGAAGTCTTAAGCTAGCTCCTAAAAGAGACATTAAAGAGGTAATCCTCTTTCCAGCTAATATCTGTTATACCTTTCCGCTAGCGGCATCTCTAACTGATTGGGAGATCAGGTTCGCTGATATAGATCTAGATACCGGTTACATATCCTTAGGGGACGTGAGGATTGATGAGGTTGGGCTAGTGAGCTTCGTTATCCCCTATGGGAATCTGATAATTCAGGAGTTTGAGGAGATCAGGGAGGCACTACATCAGGTTTACAAAGTAGCTGGGACAATGGTTCTATGGGATATGGCTTTAGTGATGCCCACACCAGAACTTCTAGCTTACATTGAAGCCACGATAAAGGAAAACGAGTTCTTCATCTTCAGCTTCTCCTACGGGAAACAGTTAGAGATAGGCTATGGCTCTGCCCTGATATCTCCTTTGGAGTTGAGGTACGAGTTCCCTGAAAAGATATCCCCATCACAAGCCAGGTATTACATCAACAAGGTTGACAAACTCTTTAAAGGTAAGATAAGGCCCTATGGTTCAAAGCTCTGGCTCTTTTTAAGGGAACATCCTAAGGTAAGGAGGGCTTATGAGTCTGAGCTGGAGGACGAGGCGAGAAAGGAACTAGAAGACCTTGTAGAGGAGATAAGCTCAGGTGAGGATCCGGTGATAACCTTGAGAGATGAGAGAGTCCTCACCTACTCAGAGATAGTAGAACATAAGACCAAGATCAATGAGCTGTATCACCAGCTAAGCCTTTATCTAATAGAGGATCTAATAGATGAGGGATACGAGGAGGTAGTTTTTAAGCTCCTAGATAGATCCCCGCTCAGCTGGAGGTTCAACCTGAGATTACCATCAAGTGAGCTAAGAGATAGATACTTATCAGAGATTTTCAATGAAGGTCTCTTCGCCAGCAGGCTCTTTCCAGTTATATCTAAGTTCTTCGGGGAGACGAGGAGATTTAATAACGCCTCCTATCACTGGCTTAGGGTAGTTAACCTATTTAACAACCACCTGATAGATGAGGAGAAGGCAGAACATCTAATAGAGATCCTCAGGAGAGTCTTATTTGAGTCAGCTAGAGAGACAGGCGGTGAGAGTGATGAGGGGGGACAGTAAGAGCTGGGGATACTCCTTTGGGAGGATCACCATCCAGGGTAGGACTTTTACCAGGGATCTAATAGTCCTGGGAGAAAGCGGAGAGGTCAAGTTTCTCAATACCTCTTGGTGGAGGGAAGAGGGTCATGAGCTCAGGATCTCAGACTTATTTGAGGCTATCCTGGAATCGCCTGAGGTGATAGTTATAGGTACTGGTGCAAATCAGAGGATGAAGGTTCTCCCAGAGGTATACGATGAACTCAAAAAGAGAGGGATTAGGTTAATAGAGCTTCCAACTGGGGAGGCTCTAGAGGAGTTCAAGAGATACCTGGATAAGGGCATAAAGGTAATCGGCGCTTTTCACCTCACGTGTTAAGGGTCTCCAATAGCTCCCCACCCTTTAGCTGGAATACCCTAGAGCTAGGAATATACTTGAGAACCTCCTGATCATGAGTTACTATAATCAACGATATGCCCTCTTTCATCAGCTCTGAGAGCCTTCCCAGCACTTTTCCCTTAGAACTCTCATCCAGGTTCGCGGTAGGTTCATCTAGCATTATCAGAGATGGATCTAAAAGTAAGGCTCTCACTATACAAACCCTCTGAGCTTCTCCGACAGATAGCTTCGTAGCATCCTTACGGAGTAAACTATCTATAGAGGAGAAGCCGAATTCCGTTAACAGCTCCTTAGCCCTAAGGAGCAACTTAGCTTTAGAGGAGGTCTTTAGGTCAAAGGGGAGGAGCAGGTTAGCCTCCACTGTGTCAGGTATGAGGGTTGGGATCTGGGTTATAAGAGGCGCTCTCCTGCGGTATCTGATCAGTTTCCTTATGGGAATGGAACTTTCCCCGTTAAAAATTCTCTCCCCTTGAAAAGCTATGTATCCTCTATCAGGAATCCTCAATAAACTCAATAGTTTAAGAAGCGTTGTCTTACCGCTTCCACTTGGCCCCATCACTATCAGGGACTCGCCAGGATATACCTCAAGGGTCGCTTTTATTCTCAGATCATCACTTACCTTAGATTCTACACTAGCTTGAAGTAAAGGTTTCATATCCCCTACTATCTCCCTAAAACCTGATCACTCTAGCTCACTGTACCAGGATAATCCCATAGCCCTCAATCCCTCTTCCTCATCAGGATAGCCTTCTAAGAAGAGGTCAGAGGATCCCAGGAGTTTATACTGCACCCAAGCAAGTGGGATAAGCATGGAAGCGTTATCAAGGCAGAACTTAAGGGGAGGCAGCTTAACCTCTAGGTTAAGCTCCTGTGAGATCTGAGCTAGCCTCTCCCTCAGATAGGAGTTAGCGCTAACCCCTCCCCCAACTATTATCCTCCTGACACCTGTTAGCTTAACAGCTGTAGCCAGCTTAGAGATAACCTGCTCAATAGCTGCTATCTGGAATGCCTTAGCTATATCAGCTCTAAAATTTTCTAAGTCATTTCCCAGCTTCCTCACTAATCTAGCTACCGCTGTTTTTAAACCGCTATAGCTGAAGTTCAGGTCGTTTCCCTTCATCGCTACCGGCAACTCCACCTGAGGATCACGTGATAACCCCTTAGCTAACCTATCTATAAGGGGACCTCCAGGGTACCCCATACCTAACAGCCTAGCCACTTTATCATAGGCCTCTCCAAGGGCATCATCCAGCGTTC
Source organism: bacterium (assembly GCA_027052755.1). Lineage (GTDB taxonomy): Bacteria > DRYD01 > DRYD01 > DRYD01 > JALUEN01 > JALUEN01. The sequence continues at coordinate 7,138 of JALUEN010000219.1, forward strand.
GTCCTAAAAGAGATACCTTAAAGTGGTCATAGAAAAGATATAAATTAGTGTGTCCTCCTGAGATAACTAGTCCTAGAAAGGGGAATTTAGGAGGCTCGTTTAAGAAAGCGGCATATATATGTCCCCAGAGGTGGTTCACTCCAACTAAGGGTTTCCCTGTAGCTAAGGCTATAGCTTTAGCTACAGATACTCCTATCAGAACCGCCCCAATTAAACCGGGAAACGAGCTAACAGCTATTAAATCAATATCTTCAGGTTTTAAACCAGCTTCTCTAAAAGCTACATCTAGAAGTGGGATCAAGGTCTCCTGATGTTTTCTAGAAGCCACCTCTGGGACCACACCACCAAACACCCTGTGAAGATCCTCTTGACTGATAACTTTATGGCTTAAGATCTTAAAGTTAGGCCAGTAATTAGACCAGTCAGAATTAAAATCCTGAAGTAGTAAAGCCTCTCCTATAGAGACAGCGGTCTCATCACAGGTAGTCTCAATAGCTAGAATCCTCATGCTCACCATCCCATTCCACCTATTAAATCTAAGATTTCTTTCCAAACAGAGGCTTTGGATTCCTCTCTGGATCAGTGTCTCACTAAAGGAATTCATAGGAATTAGGTGTACTTTTGAATTGGGCTTAAGGGAGCCCGAGGGACACACCCTACAGGAGATCAAAGGAGGTTGAAAGGATATGTCCTCAGTAACCACTAAGCTTAACCCATATCAGATGGCTGTTGAACAGTTAAATGAGGTTGCTAAGCTTATCAACTTGGATCCTGGTATCCACGAGTACTTAAAGTACCCCAAGAGGGAGATCACCGTCTCAATCCCCGTAAAGATGGATGACGGCTCTATAAAGGTATTCACCGGTTACAGAGTACAGCACAACTTTGCACTAGGACCAACTAAGGGTGGTATAAGGTACCACCAGGACGTAACCCTAGATGAGGTAAGAGCTCTGGCCATGTGGATGACCTGGAAGTGTTCTGTGATGGGCTTACCCTACGGTGGAGCTAAAGGTGGAGTAGTTGTCAACCCCAAGGAGCTATCAAAGGGAGAGTTAGAGAGACTAACCAGGAGGTTTACCTTTGAGCTAGTCAACTTCATAGGTCCTGACAGGGACATCCCAGCTCCTGACGTTAACACTGATCCACAGGTAATGGCTTGGATCATGGACACCTACAGCATGTCCGTAGGTTACTCAGCTCCTGGTGTAGTAACAGGTAAGCCACTAGAGATCGGTGGTTCACTAGGTAGGTTTGAGGCTACCGGAAGAGGTTGTGTTTACAC
>JALUEN010000220.1 GCA_027052755.1 bacterium
CACTCATCTAGTCCTCACCTTCCCCTAGAGGTAGTGTCAGATATCTCTGATCTCCTCGCCGCATACACAGGGTATCCTCCCGCACTTAGGACATCCGTTCCTGTATCTATCCATTGCCTCCTCTAGGTCTATGTCAAGGAGGTTAGCTAAACTCATTGTCCAAGCTAGGAGATCGCTTAGCTCCTCCTTCAGCTTCTCCTTATCCCTCTTCCTGAGAGCTTCAGCAACCTCTCCTAGCTCCTCAACTAACCAGATAAAGGTTAGATCTACTCCCCTCCTCCTATCCTTTTGGTAATAGGTTTCCCTGATAATCTCCTGCCACTTTCTTAGCTCCATTACGGTATTTCCCCTTTCAGGTGTTTAATCTCACTCCCCTACTACCCGAACCAAAACTTTCCTGTTTCTAGGTCCATCAAATTCGCAGAAGAAGATACCCTGCCATGTGCCTAAGAGGATATCCCCTCCAGTTACGATCAGGTCAATAGAGGGTCCTACCATAACGGATTTCACATGAGAGTCTGCGTTACCCTCAAGGTGTCTGTAGTTCCTCCCTGGGGGCACTAAACGGTTCAAGACATCCTCTATATCCTCTCTCACTGAAGGATCAGCGTTCTCGTTTATCGTAACCCCTGCTGTTGTGTGAGGAACATAGACCACACATATTCCCTCTCTGATACCTGATTTCCTAACAAGCTCCCTAACCTGTCTAGTGATATCAACTAGCTGAGTCCTAGATGATGTCCTGACTGATATTGTATATATTTGAGATACCATTTCTCTCACCCCCTTGAGCGAGGCTAGCGGTTCTCAGAGATGTGAGTAGCAGCAATAGCTCCATCGGCAGCCGCGGTAACTAATTGCCTAAGATATTTAGATCTTATATCTCCTACAGCGTAAAGGCCTCTGGTCTTCGTCATCATGTACTCATCAGTTATAATGAAGCCTTTCTCATCCTTATCATAAAGCTCTGGATCTAGCATTTTAGTTCTAGGCTCAGAGCCTATGCTTATGAACAGGGCGTCAAGTTCCAGCTCAGAGAGCTCTCCGGTTTTCCTGTCCTTGAGGATAACCTTCTCTACCTTGTTATCACCTAGGATCTTGTCAACCACCTTAAACAGGTGGAGCTTAACGTTGGGCTTAGATGTAACCCTCTTAACGAGGTAGTCGTAAGCCCTGAACTTATCACGTCTGTGTATTATGTGGACCTCTGAGGCGATCTCAGCTAGGTAGTCAGCCTCAGTGAAAGCTGTACTTCCACCACCGACAACAGCTACTCTCTTACCCTTGAAGAACGGGCCATCACAGACTGCACAGTAAGACACTCCCTTTCCCTTCAGCTCCTCCTCGCCTGGAACGTCTAACTTCTTCCTAGCTGCGCCTGTAGCTATGATAACGAAGTCAGTCTTCACCTCTTTACCGCTTAGCTTTACAGAGAAACCATCATCCAGTTTCTCCACCTTAATAACGCTTTTGTTGGAGAAGAGGTGAGCGCCAGATTCCTTAGCCTGTGATATTAGTTTCTCTGCTAGCTCATCACCTGTGATGCTAACGAAACCTGGGTAGTTCTCAATGAGGTGGATATTTCTCAGCTCTCCACCGAGAACACCTGAGTCAAAAACCGCTACATCTAAACCAGCTCTGGCTCCGTATATTGCCGCGGTTAATCCACCGATACCTCCACCTACGATAACTACCTGGTAAAAATCCTTAACCTTATCCTCACCTAATGGTCCCAGTGGGCCAAGAAAGAGGCTCATACCGCTTCCCCCTTTCTATGATTACTTAGCTAGAGTAAACTAAGAGAGGATTGAAGTACAATCTTCCCTTATCGTCCTTCAGCAGTTCCCCGAAGAAGTTATCAACCTGGTGATCCAAGACTATCTTGTAGCCATCACGGTATAACCTCTCAAGGAGATCAACTTTAACCTCAACGCTCCTATCAGGTCTAACCTCGTAAGCGCTAACCCATAGAGGTTGTACGTTCTGAGCAAGTGGAAGTATATCCCCTAGGTAAGCTACTTTCTCAGAGCCTCCGTCTATCAAAACCGCTTGATGGCCATAGGTATGGCCATCGGTAAAGATCAAGGAAGTCGCCTGAGATAGCTGATAATCTCCCTCTATGAGCCTAAGCTTATACTTGTCAATAGCCTCGCTTATCTCCTTAGGATAAGCGGGTTTAGTTCTTAGGTTCGGGTACTTAAGCGCGTTGTACTCCTCCGCCTGGACCACTACCTCAGCCTCTGGAAAAAGTATCTCGCCTGTCTGCCAATCTATTAGACCGCCAGCATGATCGTAATGTAGGTGTGTTAAGA
>JALUEN010000221.1 GCA_027052755.1 bacterium
CTATCTACGTGCTCATCCCTTTCCGTGAGGTCCTCCATCATTAGGTTTAGAAGCTTGAAGTTGACCTCGTATCCACCTAATCCTGTTATGTATCCTATTACCGGTATGTCCAGCTTGGCTTTCACCAGGGCATTCCTCAGCTCTGGTGCTACTATTCCACCTAATCCCCAAGATGCAGCCCTGTCTAGTACAGCTACCTTCTTGACGTGTCTGAGAGCTTCCACTATCCTCTGCTCAGGGAAAGGTCTGAAGGTCCTAAGTCTGAGAACTCCTACCTTCTCTCCTCTCTCCCTCAGCTCCTTAACAAAGGCCTTAACGGTGGTAGATACAGCTCCATAGACTACTATAGCTACCTCAGCATCATCTAACATGAACGGTTGAACGTGCTCGTATTTCCTGCCGAAAGCCTGGGCAAAGTTCTCAAGTTCTTCCTCCCACACGCTTAAAGCTTTCTCATGTGCCTTGTGAAGCTTTATCCTCATCTTGAAGTAGTCCTCAAACTTAGGAGGGAGACCTCCTAGCGCTGTAGGATTAGAGAGGTCTAGTTTATATGGCCAGTTATACTCAGGTAAGTACTCATCAACTAGCTCCTGTGGGTATATCTCCACAGGCTCAGAGGTGTGAGATAGTATGAAAGCATCTAGGTTTATCAAGGTTGGTAGTAGTACTCTTTCGCCTACTTTGTATGAGGCTATGACCATATCCAGGGCCTCCTGGTTGTTCTCCACATATACTTGCATCCAACCTGTGTCTCTCTGGGTCATGCTATCCTGAGTGTCAGTCCATATTGACCAGGGTGCAGCAAGCGCTCGGTTAACGTTGACCATAACTAATGGTATCCTTGACGCTGCCGTCCATATTATTATCTCATGCATGAGAGCTAAACCTTGTGATGACGTAGCAGTGAAAGCTCTTGCTCCTACAACCGCTGCTCCCATACATGAGGCTAAAGCGGAGTGTTCTGACTCAACGGTCAGGTACCTTGCCTTCATCTCTCCCTTGGCTATGAACTCTGATATATACTCTATCACCGCTGTCTGGGGGGTTATAGGGTAAGCTGCTACTACCTTAACCCTGGATAGCTTAGCACCGTAAGCCGCAGCCCCTGTACCTGTTATGACCTTTATCTCTGAACCCTCAACCCTCTTAACGTCCTCCATTACGGTAGTCATTTATATCACCCTCCTCTCCTTCTCTCCTCTACGTAACTGATCATCTCTAAATTACACTGGGACCATATCAATTACGTTCCTAGGACACTCAGCAGCACATATACCACAACCTTTACAGGCATCGTAAATAAACTTAGGAGCACCTACCCACTGTATAGCGTTATCTGGACAGAATATCCAACAGTTACCACAGGAGTTACAGTGTCCGCAGGAGAAACACCTCTCAGCTTCCCGCATCACCTCTTCTAACTCGTAGGGTAGGTACTCCTCGTTGAAGTCCCTTACCCTCTCCTTAGCAGGTCTGATCTTGTACTCCATCCTAGGGGCTTCTTCAAAGTAATACTTAACGATATTCTCATAGGTTACTACAGGCTTGATAGTCTGAGGTGGTTTATAAGCTCTGCCAGCTAAGAAACTTAAAACCTCGTTAGCTACCGCTTTACCCTGAGCTAGGGACTCTGATATGAAGGTGGGACCTAGTAGCGCGGATCCACCTATGAAGATGTTATCCTTTACCCTGAAACTCATGGACTTAAGGAGCTTATCTGGATCTATATTTAGTTTCTGGATCCACTCTGAGGCTAGCTTTCTCGTTGGGATATAGGCTACTATATCAGCTACTACTTTCTGAGTACCCTCAGATATTGGTAAGTAGTGGACGTTAACCCCTCTGTAAGATTCTATAGCCCTAACACCGGATAGAAGTACCTCTAATTTGTTATCATCTCTCTTAGTTACTTTAGATACACTTGAGAGCCCTTGGATCTCTACTCCCTCCTCCTTAGCTTTAAGGAGCTCCCTCTTTAGGGAAGGTGTTATGGTCTCTATGCTCTCCTTTATTATGAGTAGGGGGAAGGCATTCAACCTGACCAGAGTCCTAGCTAAATCTATAGAGGTTCCAACCTCCCCGAAGATTAGAACCCTTCTACCGCTGTACTCCTTGACCATCTCACTGTACTCACTGTTTAGGAGCTTCTCTAGGAGATTTAATCCATTAACAGTTAACTCTTTGCCCTCTATCTCTAGCTCTTCCTGACTGGTTTGTCCTACCAATATCAGAAGGGCGTCAAACTGGGAGGAGAGCTCCTCTAGGTCATCTGGTGATACCTCAGAGTTCACTTTGAACTCTACTCCCAGGTTACCTAATATTTCAAAGTTTTTATCTAGGATATCCCTTGAGAGCTTAAAGTGAGGGACTAGAGATCTCAGACTACCACCTAAATATCCCTTCCTCTCAAAGATAGTTACCTTGTGTCCCCTAGATGCTAGGAGATAGGAGGCCATCATCCCTGCTGGGCCGCTACCTATGATAGCTACCTTCTTACCGGTTGGTTTCAGTGGCTTCTGTTTTTCCTTAAGCTCTAGTACCTTATCGCCTAGAAACCTCTCAAGCTCTTTTATCGCTATGGTATCATCTAGGTGCCCCCTGTTACAGACGCTCTCACAGGGAGCGGGACAGAGCCTACCTGTTAGCTCTGCAAACGGGTTATCCACGAACATTATCCTAGCTGCAGCCTCTACTTGACCAGATGATAGCTTATCTAATACATGGGGAATCTTTATCATAAGTGGACAGTGAAGGGTACAAGGTGCTAACTTCTCGTTGAGAACAGGCTTTAAAGCCTTCCATGAGCCAGCAGCTATCTCACTAGTTGGATGGGTGGCTTCGGCTACGTCTGGATAAGAAGCTAACTCCTCATCCCTTAAGATCAGCTTTCCCATATCTCACTCCTCCTTTTCAAAGCTTACCTCCCATTATGTCTTGCTAGTAGCTCTCTCTATGACCTTAACCAGGTGATAAGTTTCCTCTGCAGCTTTCACGTTAGCTTCCTTCTTAGCAGGTACTAACTCCCTTATCGTCTCTAACAGGATACTTAAATCAAAGAGGTTACTCACTCTTAGGAACGCCCCTAAGATACAGGTGTTCACTATCGGTTGCATAGCCGTTCCTAACCTGTACTTTATCGCTACAGAGTTAGCATCAACTATCGCTATGTTATAGTCTGAGAACTTCTCCCTCAGCTCATCCGGTAGGTCCCCTTTGTAGTTCAGAACTATCCATCCACCGGGCTTTAAACCCTGTGCTACGTTCTCAAATTGGAGTAGGGAGGGATCTAATACCACGACGTAGTCAGGGGTATATATACCTGTTCTAACCATTATCTCACTAGGATCTTTAGATAGTCTAACAAAGGCTTTCACAGGAGCTCCACGCCTCTCTACACCGAACTGTGGGAACGACTGGACCTTGTATCCAGCTCTGAAGGCTGCGTTAGCCAGTATCTGACTAGCTACTACTGTACCTTGACCACCTCTACCGTGGAACCTGATCTCTATCATATAGCTAACCCCCTTTATAGGAAAATGGGAGAGGTTGCTTACAGTAGAAGACTTCTAGAAGGTTTGAGGACCTCCCTTTAAGAGTACAAGCTAGAGAGTTTGAGTTTAACTCTTAGGTTTTGGTAGGGAGATAACCGCTAAGGCGAGCCCTAGAGAGATAAATGAGAGGATATATAAGGGTATTATCAATCTATTCATCATCTGATGAGGCTGAAGTGTCGGTATTATATAGCTAATTTGCTTAGGGATGTGAAGGTAACTCCCCACTATAGGAGCTAGTATGAGGATAGCAGTGATGAGCCTGATCAGGTTAATTGCTCTTACCCTGTCATCTACTAGCCAGCTAATTATTAAGGATAGACTGCTTACTGCTACCAGAAGTGAGGCATGGTTAAGTCCTACTTTTAAGAACGAGGTGGAGAGTATCTTTATGTGTGCGATAGCGTTCATTAATGTATAGGTTATTAAGGTTAGCGTGATTCCGATAAAGGTTGAGATAAGGATCTTCATGAACGTGAAACCCCTTAGCTTTCCTAACTGGTAATAGGTCAAACCTAGTCCTCCATGTAGATCGTCAAAAGAGGTTATCGCTAGGACTTGAAGTGGGATGAGGCTAATAAGAGTGAGCCATGTCCCCTGAAAACTGTCCTTTAAGTTCCCTACTGCTCTGAGGTCAACTTTAATTCCCTGAGAGCTATTGCACTCATCTGAGATTAGTAGTGATTTGATCTCGCTAATCCCTCTTAAGCCTTTAACGCTCACGGGAATCAATGTGATTGATGAGTGCTTAATGACTAGCTGTACATCTGAGAATTTATCTCTTGATACTTCAAGGTTAGGGCTTATCTCTATTAAAGCTATTATCCTATTGGCTTTCTTTAAGATCTCAGAATCTCCAGGGATGGTCTTCACTTTTACTTTCAGTGGTGATATTAAGGTTTGGGATGATAAGATGGCTAAAAAAATGACTACCAATCCAGTTAAGATAAAGGATCTAGAGCTGATATAAACTGATAGCTCCCTCTTAACGCTGAGAAGCCATCCCTTAAACCACTTAGCATCTAGGTATTTCATTAGGCTTTCAGGGCTATTCCTGTGAACTGAAGAGGATCTCGGAGGGGTTCTTCCCCAGTGCTACACCTAACGTGAACTTCAGGAGTATATCACCACTAGCTTCCTGGTTCTCCTCTGGGTACTGAACCTCTATCAAGCCTTCATTTATCTCCTCTAAGGCGATAACGAATAGCTTGCCCTTGTACTTCATCTCAATGTTATCAAAGTAGGCGTTCTTGTAGTGTGAGAGCTTAGGCAGGAAAGCCTCTGGGTTTGACTTTATCTCCTCAGGTACGTTGGTGCTTCTCTTGGTGATCGCCACTATCGCATCTAATATACTCCTGGCTCTGTTCGCTGCTGCTATTATTAACGCGAACCTAGAGTTACCTGGAATCCTATCCAGAAGCTTATCTAGGGGAGGATAGGGATACATACTGTCAACGTCAATATAGGTTGACTCTGATAAACTGATCTGCTCCTCTAGGTTTTTCACTGCCATGTTACCCCCTCCTGTCTAGATATTGCCTCATAAAAGAGGATTCCAAGCTCACGCTCCTCACTCCTGCCTTTATGGATCACGAGAGAAAAACTAACTAAAACCTGATAACTATTCCTCCTCTAAGATGCCTCCTCTCCTCGTTGAACTTAGCACTTATAGTAGCTATGAAGTTCTCAGAAGATCTGAGGTGAAGCGTCATCCTATTTTGTCCCAGCTTAATTCCTAGATCTCCCGTTTTTAATATCAGGGAGGTCTCGCCTGTGGGGGTCCCTTCCAAGGATAGGAACTTGGGAGCTAGAACTACGTAATACTTGATGTTATGCTTAATTCTAACCTCTTTGCCCCTTATCATCTTGAAGTAGAGCTTCCAATCTAAGTAAACGTTCTTATAGCCTAACTTTAACCTCTCTTTTAAGGTAGTTTTTGGAGTATTTAGCGAATCCCAGTATATATACACCTTGGCTGGATATAACTTTAACCAAGCTCCCTTTGGTATGCTGGATAGTGGAAATGAGAAAGGAGTACTGAACAAGTCGTATCTTATAAAGTTTTTCAGGCTAGATATCTGAGGGTCATCGTACTCACTGGAGAGATCCTTTATATCTGAGAGCTTAGCGATTATCTCCAGTGATTTTAGGTTAAACTTAGTATATACCTCTGTGGCCTTCACCTTTAAATTAGAGGTTACCTTTGTCTTCATATCCAGGGATACATTAATATCCTTGCTCTTGTATTTTAGTAAGCTCCTTTGGTAAGTTCCCTCCTTAGGTTTGGGAGATTTTGAGACCTTGGATAAACTTAGCGTAACCTCCTTTAAATCAGGGGATAGCTTGTACTCTAAGAACTTCCTAAACTCAGAGTATTTGATTAACCTCTCTCTCAGCAACTGATTGGTTAGCCTATATCTAAAAGGATAAGCTGATAGCTCCTCTTTAGGGCTTTTCCCCTTAGGAGAAACGCTATCACTCATAGCTGGTGATCCCTAATTAACGATTTGAGCTCTTCTACCCTATCTAAGTATATGATCTCTACTGTATCATCCCGCAGTTTATCATAATACTGTCTTGAGGTAATAATTCCCTTTATCTTAAACCTCTTAGCTTCCTCTAGTCTTGCGGGTAAGTTAGGAACTGGTAATACCCTTCCCTGAAGTGAAAGCCTACCGAGGAAAACCAAATCTCCAACTGGCTTACTGTACAGTGAGGATAACACTGAAGCAGCTACAGCTAGATCGCTATCCTGTCCCCATAAGCTGACAGCTCCGTTAACGTTGACAATAACATCGTATTGGTATATCTTAAGGTTCAGGTACTTGTTGATTATGGATAGGATGACGTTTAACCTAACTGGATCTAAACCCCATGATAACCTCTTAGGACGTTCTAGATAGCTTTTCGTAACCAGAGCTTGAATTTCCAGAGCTATAGGTCTCAACCCTTCTAATGTTATGAACGGTACTACCCCTGGATCTGAACCTGTAGGGGTTAACCAAGATATGCTCGGAACCTCCTTTAAACCGAAGGGCGTCATCTCAAATAGCCCTATCTCTCCTGATCTACCGTATCTGTTCTTTACAGCTCTCAGCACCCTGAAGCTCTCGTAAGTTTCTAGCATTAAAACTACGTCAACCATGTGTTCTAGGTACTTGGGACCTGCTATCAAACCCTCTTTGGTTACGTGGGCTAGGGCTATGTAAGAGGTGCCGGTTACCTTGGAATGTGTCATCAGCTCATGAGCTATAGCTTTAACCTGTGATATATTGGAAGGCGGGGAATCTAAATCAGGTAGGTAAAAGGTTTGGACGGAGTCAACCACTACTAGTTGATAGTCATCAGCTACTGACAGAACCTCCCCCAGGTTCTGAGCTTCTAATATATGTAAGTTATTCGCTCCTTCCTCATCTATTGAGCCCTCAAGCCCCTTTTTTATCCTGTCAAATCTTAACTTAACTTGCGAGGCTCTCTCCTCTGCTGTCGCGTATAGAACCTTCTTCCCTTGATAGGAGAGTGATAAAGCTATCTGGAGAGCTAAGGTTGATTTACCTATGCCCGGTTCACCTGCTAGAAGTATTAAGCTTCCTTGAACGATACGACCCCCTAAAACCCTATCTACCTCACCTATCTGAGTCTTCATCTCCTCTAAGGTTTCAACGTTAACGCTTGTGATAGGGAGGGGAGCTCTACTAGCGGATATCCTTAAACTCCTATCTCCTGAGATTTGGTGTTCCGGCTCATTGATCTCTTTGAAAGAGTTCCAAGCTAAGCAGTTGGGGCATCGTCCAAGCCACTTGGAGGAGATGTATCCACAGTTCTCACAGATGTACCTCTTCCCTTTAAGCTTAGCGCTCATCACTAGCCTCCGATTTTATGTTTATAGGGTTCTCTAGCGACAGCTTATCTTTGTAAAGCATTCCCCTTGGACTTATTGTAATCTCATCTGGGTTCTCTAGATTAACTATCTTCAGGTCTCTTAGGTAGAGGTGTTCTCCTTGAAGCTCACCTTCTGAGGCGTATATAACATCATCTGAATAGATCACTTTCAAGGTATTCATCTTTAGGTAGTTTACCCTATCATCTCCAAAAGCTCTCTTGAACTCTATCCTCCCTGACTTATTCCCTGTCTTTAAATCATATATCTCTAAGATTCCATTTAATATAAGACTTCGTTTAGTCCTATCATCGTAGCTCATCCTCTCCGCTATCAAGTTCCACTGCAATTTTACCTCTCCCTCGTATTTCTTGAACTTTCTAAGCTCAGGAGAGGTTAAGACTATTACGCTATGAGTCCTCTCCCTAGAAGCCTTGTACGGTAGGAAGAGAAATATAACGTAGACAGCTAGAATAGTAGCTAACCCGAGAAGGGTGAGGTTTGTCAGTATCTTTTCCCTTCTCAGCTCATCGCTAGTAATGGAGCTAACTAACTCCCAGAGGTAAGACCACATATTGAAAGGTTTAATTAATAATAGCTTTCCAAGATGCTTTTTAATATCCTTAGTATATACTTTGATAACTTGTATAAGTCTAGCTCTCCGCCTGGACTTAATAGGATACTAGAAGGTTCTATTAGATAGGAGGCGGTTATTCCCCCCTCTATTGGCGTTAACTTATCAGGTGTCAGGAGAGTAGTTGGTAACTTTAGCATCCTGTTTATCTTCTCTAGGACATCCCTCCTCGCAGAGGAATCCCTAAGCTTAAGATGTATCGTGATCTCCAGTGGTATTAAACTCTCTGGCTCTGATATAAAGG
>JALUEN010000222.1 GCA_027052755.1 bacterium
CACTCGCTAGGTGGTATAAGCCTATCGGTGAACGGTCAGCTTTACGTTAGGAACCCAGATCTGGTTAGCCTCAAGTTAACTGATGTACCAGAGGAGGTTGCTAAAAAGTACCAGACAAGCTTTTCAAAAACAATAGTTCCTGGGATAGCATCTCAAGCATATAAGAAGAAGTATGATATAAAATTCATCGGCGTGAGGAACTATAAAGGGCTCCAGTGCTTCCTCCTCTACTTAAAGCCGAAGAAAGAGGGAAATGTAACGAGAGTACTGATGTGGGTTGATACTAAATCCTATATCATCCCCAAGGTCATCATATATTACCGAGACGGTGGGAGAATAGTTATCCTCCAGGATTACGTAGAGCTAAAGGGGAAAAATAGGAGCTATAAGCTGATAAAATCTCAGGTAGCCGAGATGTTCTTTCCTAAAGTGAGAGCTACGCTAGAGAGCCACTTCTATGATTACCATATCTACGAGACTTCTAGGAGTGATGAGAATGAATCCGATCAGGGATAAGGAGAGAGAAGAGTACGTAGAGAGAACTATCAACAGAAAGATAGCATTTCAGGGGAAATTACTAAAGCTTGAGGTTTTAGAGGTTAGGACCAGAGGTGAGAAGATATCAACCAGAGAGATAGTTAGACACCCAGGAGCTGTAGCTATCCTCATATTAAGGGATTCCCCAAGAGGAGAAGAGGTGCTCTTAGTAGAGCAGTACAGGAAAGCGATAGAGAGCTTCACCTTAGAGGTTCCTGCGGGAAAATTAGATATTAAGGATGGGCGAAAGGAAGATCCCTTAGATTGTGCGGTAAGAGAGATCAAAGAGGAAACAGGTTTAGAGGTTACCCCCTCCCAGCTGGAGTACCTGGGAAAGATCTACACCACCCCAGGTTTTACTGATGAGATTATACACATCTTCAGGCTTAAGGTGAATAGCCAAGCTGAGGTAAATCCCATAGATCTCCAGGAGATCTCCCTCGCTAAGTGGATACCACTTAGTGAGTTAAAGGAAATGATCTTAAAGGGGATAGTCAATGACGCAAAAACCCTTGCCGCTTTACTATACCACCTCCTATCTTCTGAAGAGGGTTAGAGCTAGCCTTCTCTTATTAACGTTTACTGCTATCCTATTCTTCCTTTTATCTCAAATTACCGTATCAGAGAGCTTTAGCTCAAGCATCAATTTAAAAGATTTAAATCAACAGCTGAAGGAGATAACCACTATCAAAGGAGATAGTTTAGGGGATCACCTCTCAACGAGAGCCTTACCTGATCTAAGGGGTGTATATCTAACCATTATCTTCAAGTACAGCTTATTGGATGAACCACAAGGATACCCAGGTCTAAGGGTGGTAACGTTAAGCTATTTGCTCAGCTACTCTACTGCAAGAGAGGAGATACTTAAAGCTGGAAACTCAATATCTGCTAATATCTCAGATGATGTAGCTGAGCTCAGCGCTACTTTTAGGGGTTGGAATCCTGAGGAGGTGAGCAGATCAGTAAGGTTGCTTCATGAGCTTATCTCTAACCTTAAAAAGCTCTCAACGGAAAGGGTTCCCCTTAAACTTAGACTAAGTTATGTTCCCCAGCTAGCCTCCTCAAGTGATCTAGAGAGATATATCAGGAAGATATTATACGGTCCCACACCGTATAGTTTAGAAGTTCTCCCTAACCTTCGCGAGACTTCATCTGAAGAGGTTAGGAGAGGGCTAAAGGAGATGCTATGCAAGGAGAGAGTTTATATCTCCCTTGTATATCCCACCTCCTATCAGGAAGCTATCTCAGGTTTAATAGATGATCTAAGGGAGTTATGGGAGAGCCTTCCTAGTTGTCCCCTGAGAACGAACCTGTATCCACAACCCAACTTCCGCTCAGAAGAGAGGTTTTTAACTGTAAGTGGGTCAAACAGTTTAATTATAATGGTCTTCCCTACCCCTGACCCGCTATCAGAGGAGTATTTAGCGATGATGCTTTTAGATGAGATCCTAGCTGGCAATTTTCAGAGCATGTTATACCTTAAGTTAAGGGAGAGAGAGGGAATGATTTACTCTATAGATCATCAGCTTAAGCCGATGATAGGTGGTGGTTACTACTTAATAGTCATTCAGGTACCGAATCAAGATCTAGAGGAGCTTAGACTCCACATAGAAAACTTACTTAATAAGAGGTCTTTAAAGGAATGGGTTAGGATGTTAAGGGATGAAGAGCTAGATGTATTTAAGGAGAGGTTGTACTGGAAGTACCTGATAAGGACCGCATCCCCTCAAGTACTATCCAGGTATATGGCTTTAGAGAAGGCGATAGGTTTCTACTGGACGCCGCCAGAGAGGCTCAAAAAAGCGTTAAGAAGGGTATCCAGAGGTGATCTGATAAGCCTAATTGATAGGCTAGGCCCGAGGTTAACAGTAATCCTTAGAGGAAATAGCTCCCCAGAGGGGAACAGGTAAGGGTGGTGCTTACAGTGGGTACACCTAATAGCAGGTTGAGAGTTATAGTTCCTACGACAGCGGGTTTCTGTTTCGGTGTGGAGAGAGCTTTAAACCTCCTGATTCAAGCCCTTAAGAGAGCTCAAGAGGAAGGTAAGAAAGTGTTCTCACTTGGCCCGATCATACATAATGAAGCTGTAATACAGGATCTCACTAACAGAGGAGTGGAGTTCCTGAGAGACTTAAATGACCTTAAGGCAAAGGTAAGTGAGGGCGACTATCTACTTATAAGAAGCCACGGTGTACCTAAAGAGGTTATGGAAGAGCTAAAGAGGATGAAACTTAACTTGCTAGATGGTACCTGTCCGTATGTTAAGAAAATACATAAAATCGTTGAGGAAGCTTCAGCTAAAGGGAGGACAGTTTTGATCTTCGGCAAACCACAGCACCCAGAGATAATAGGCACCAAGAGCTATGCAGAGAACCCCATCGTCTTCTCCTCTATAGATGAGCTTAGAGATCTTAAATTACCACCTAGAACTACACCGGTAACCTTAGTAGCGCAGACAACAGAGCTAGAGGAGAGGTATGAGAGGATAAAAAAACTTCTAGAGGATATGTTCCAGGATATAGAATCACATAACACCATTTGTTACATAACTCACAGGAACCAGAAGATAGCTAAGAGATTGGCAGAGATAAGTGATGTAGTAGTGGTGATAGGTGGTAAGAACAGCTCAAATACAAGGAAGCTAAAGGATATAGCGATAGCTGAGGGAAAGAAAACTTTCCACATAACATATCCTAGTGAGCTGAGCCGAGAGTGGTTCAGAGGAGATGAGGTAGTTGGCTTACTCTCTGGAGCTTCTACTCCTAAATCTACAGTTCTAGAGGTAGCAGGTGAACTGAAAGATTGGTTTAACGCTGAAGTGTTGATGATGAATTATTCTGGAGAGATTTTAGCAGAGGATGAGGTGAATTTCCCACAGGAGAGTGATGTAAGTGTTACCACTTAGGGACATCAACCCATCTAGGAGGTTCCCGATAGTTACTGTAACCATAATAGTAATTAATGTTATCGCCTTCATATTTGAGCTTGCGCTTGGTTATGAGAGGGTTATCGGTACTTACGGCGCTATACCGCTGGAAGTGATCACAGGGAAGGACCTACCTCCATACTACACCAATATCCCAGTCATACTCACACCGATAACCGCTATGTTCTTACACGGTGGTTTCTTTCACCTGTTCTTCAACATGTTATATTTATGGATATTTGGGGATAACGTAGAGGATGCCTTCGGACACTTTGGTTTTCTGCTCTTCTACCTAGCTAGTGGGATAGGAGCCTTCATAATCCACACAGTTGTATATATGATATTCAGACCATCTGAGTTGACTGTGCCAACGATTGGGGCTAGTGGAGCGATAAGCGGTGTACTAGCAGCATATATGTTACTCTATCCACATGCTAGGGTACTAACTTTGATAAGCTTCGGTTGGTTCATAGATTTTATAGAGGTACCTGCTGGATTTCTGATAGGGTTCTGGTTCCTAACCCAGATCCTAAACGGGTTCTTCGGTTTGTTCTGGTCCTCATCAGTTGCTTGGTTCGCTCATATAGGTGGCTTCTTAGTTGGGT
The DNA here is from genome assembly GCA_027052755.1 of bacterium. GTDB lineage: Bacteria > DRYD01 > DRYD01 > DRYD01 > JALUEN01 > JALUEN01. The sequence goes on from JALUEN010000222.1 coordinate 4,069, forward strand.
TAATACTGACATGGTTAACCCTTAAGAGACGTGCGAAGAAGTTCGTAGATGAGTATGTGCCAGAGTTCGCTATAGATGATGAATACGAGGTTTATTGGTAGCACTGAGGGGGGATGAGGTTTGAGTAAATCAAGTTCTCAGGTAAAGAGGATATTAATTGTTGAAGACGAGAAGGCGCTAAGGGAACTCCTTAAAGCGTGGTTAAGTTCTGCTGGCTATGAGGTACTTGAAGCTTCAAATGGCAAGGAACTATTAAGTCAGGTTGAGTCAGGAAGAGATGGAATTAACCTCATAATCCTAGATATAATGATGCCGGAGCTAGACGGTTGGCGAGCTTTAAAGGCAATCAGGAGGAGAGGGCTTAACATCCCGGTAATAATACTGAGCGCACGTGATACCTATGTAGATTTCAACCTAGCCCAAGAGCTAGAGGTAGTTGATTACTTCGTCAAACCCTTTGAAGCTGATGAACTATTATCTAGGGTTAAGGAAGTGCTGGGAGATGAGCTCCCTCATAGGAGTTAACGAAGTAGAGGATAGGGGGGAATGCATAATGAGCCAGCGACATTCTAAGGTAGAGGGCAAGAAACTCACAAGTTTCCCCGTAGGAGGTTTAACCATAGAGAAGCTTTGGAAACTTTTCTCTAAAGGTGAAGCTAGCATCCTAGAGGTGAACTTGAACTACTTAGAGAAAGCGAACCAGCTCAACGATACCTTGAACGCTTTTATAACGATATTCCCTGAAGAGGAGATAAGGAAACAGGTCAAAACAGCTGAGGAGATGTATAGGAGAGGGGAAGCTACCCCGCTTACTGGTGTTCCGATAAGCGTTAAGGATAATATAAACGTGAAAGGCTTCCCTACCACGTGCGCCTCTAAGATCCTGGAGAACTATATATCACCCTATGATGCTACCGTAGTTAAGAAACTGAGGGAAGCAGGTGCTGTGATCATAGGTAAGACTAACCTAGATGAGTTCGCTATGGGATCGTCAACTGAGAACTCGGCGTTTGGACCAGCTAAGAACCCATTTGACCTCAGCAGAGTTCCAGGTGGATCCAGCGGAGGTAGTGCTGTATCAGTGGCTGCAGACATATCAGTGGCTTCACTAGGATCAGATACCGGAGGTTCTATAAGGCTCCCGGCAGCGTTCTGTGGCGTCTATGGCCTGAAGCCTACCTACGGCTTAGTTTCCAGGTATGGTCTAGTAGCTTTCGCCTCATCCCTAGATCAGATAGGACCAATAGCTAAAACTCCTAGGGATCTCAGCCTCCTATTAGATGTGATCAGTGGCTTTGATCCAATGGATAGCACTAGCTGGAAGGGTGAGCTGAAAACCTGGGAGATAAAACCCTCTGACTTAGGATCTATGAGGATCGCCTTTTTAAGAGATATAGACGATGGGCTAGATGAGGATGTTAAGAAAGCGTATCAGAGCTTCTTAAGCTACTTGGAGAGAGAGGGAGCGGAGCTAGTGGAATCTGAGATATCCTCTTTAAAGTACTCTATACCGGTCTATTACCTGATAGCTTGTTCAGAGGCTAGCTCCAATTTAGCCAGGTATGATGGTGTCAGGTACGGCAGGAGAGAGATGGCAGAGGATTATAGGAGCATGGTAGCTTTAACTAGGGGAAGAGGTTTTGGAAATGAGGTCAAGAGGAGGATCATGTTGGGTACCTTTGCCCTGAGCGCAGGCTACTTTGAGGAGTACTACTTGAAAGCTCAGAAGATAAGGACACTGATCAAGGAGGAGTTGAAGTTAATCTTTAAAGTAGCAGATGTGCTCCTGATCCCTACCTCTCCAACAACGGCTTTCAAATTAGGTGAGAAGATAAACGATCCCCTGAAGATGTATCTGTCAGATATATTTACCACCTTTGTCAACTTAGCAGGAGTTCCAGCTTTATCATTCCCAGTAGGGTTAGACTCTAACGGACTCCCGATAGGGCTTCAATTAATAGGGCCTCACTTCAGCGAGGGGAAACTGCTATCACTGGCTCAAACAATAACCTCCTTTGTAGGTAATAAAAAGGGGGTATAGAGATGAAGGGAGATAAGGAGAGCTTTGAGGGGAAAACTCCAGATGAGATATTAAATGAGATTCAAAAGGCTTACGATGAAAACAGAAAACTAATGAGTTTCCTCAACAACCTATCTGAGGAGGTTCTCAAAGCCATACTAATAGATATAGCTCTAATGGTACCAGCTTTAATAGTAGCCATCTTAGTTTACCTAAACCTATTTAAGAACTTCTGGGTTAACCTCTTCGTTCTATCAGTAGCCTCAATATTCTCAGCTGCGTTAGCATTATTACTCGTCTTCTACCTATCACTAGCTAATATCTTCAGAGAGGTGATGTTCCTTAAACCGATGATAGAATTACCATCAGTGAATTCTGATGTTATTGAGCTGATCGGGGATAAATTAAGGGGGCATCAAGTGAAAGCCGAGGGTATGTTAAATCCTCACTTAACATTCCTGCCACTAGCAAGTGAGGAAGAGGTTTACGAGGAGGAAGTCTTTGGAGTCTCTGGTTTCCAAATCTCTGCTTTCCAAGCTCAGAGGCTAATCTTCAGTGAGAACCTCTCCTTTCCCACAGGGACGAAGCTAAAGGTAGGGGATGAAAATATAACCGTAATAGTTCCCCCGAATCACAGGGATTACCTAGAGAAAAAGGTTAAGTTCAGGCCTCTGATAATAGGTAAGAAGACTATAGATATATCCCTAGTTCTGAAACCCATGTTAGAGTTACTCTCTGAGAGGAAGAGGAGAGGATTCTTCACTAAAGAGTACGTTAAGAAAGTAGTGGATCCTAATTACTTTCCTGAGCGTCCTAAAGGGGAGATATTTCTATTCAGAGAGATATCTCAGTTTTCAGATTACTTAGGAAAGAGCTTTGAAAAATTTAAAAACCTCTTAAACTCTGATAAACTTATAAACATAGAGCTTCAGCAGGAGTACTTTAAACCAGGAGCGAAAGTTCTAGTGCTTGGAGTCCTTAAGAGATTCAAGAACCTAGAGCTCTCTGATCAGTTGAAGGATAAACTGAGGAGAGAGTTAGGTTTAACCGATGATCACCTAGTTATAACAGCTGAGAAGGGGTACCCATTTTTAATATTTGAAGGCGAGATAGAGGACTTCGTCACTAGATATGTTATAAAGAAAGGGTTCTCTAAAGAGACAACGATCATCATGGGCTCTATCAGCGCCACCTTTGTATCCTTGCTCCTCTGGGGTATAAGTGTGCTAACGATTGATCCAAGCGGAAAGTTGTGGCCAGCTGTCGCTCTAACCCTCCTAACAGTGATCCCCTATAGCATTCACCTGGGAAATCAGGCAGGGGAGATTAGAAAATCGCTGATGCTAGACGAGCTATTAGAAAGAAAGGTCTCTTCCCTAGTGGAATAATTACTTAAGTAGCTAGGAGGTGAACGAAAATGGATCTCATAATTCAGAGTAAAGGCGTTATAAAGAACATCAGTTTCTGGAGCGGTGTAACCTTCTCATCGCTCTTCCTAGGCACCCTCATAGCTTCCTTCATATTTAGAGATAAAGTAGCAATAAAGATCAAGGAGGAAGCTCCTAAAAAAGAATCCCTTGAGCTCTCCGATGATCTCCTCACCGAACCTCCATCAGTCTTAAGCGAGGATCTCTCCTCTCAAGATACCTTTAAGGTAACATCCTCCACAACTTCCTCTCCATCTATAGAGAGGTTCTCACTTAAGGAGCTTGATGCAGAGGAACCAGCGAAACCATCAGTCGGTTTATTTACTAACCGTCCCTTAAGCGAATCTTCTCCTACCGAAAGAGGTACCTCAGAGAAGCTAAAGGGAGTATTTGATCTCTCCTCCGAGGACACAAGTACACTATCCACATCAGCTAACACATCAGCTAGTACATCACCCCCATCAATTTCCATAGACTTTGACCTTGATGAGAAACCATCTAAACCACCAGAGGATGACCTGTTCATATCAGATACATCAGATAAGAGTAAGAGGAGAACCTCTAAATCCAAAGATGACTTTCTCTCCCTTGACTTCTAGTCTCAATACCCTATTAGCATTAGCCCTTTAAAAAGGAGGGGCGAGCTATGAATAATTTTAAGAGGAGAACTCTAATTATCCTCCTCTCCGCCATTGTCCTTATCAGCATAATGTACCTAATTG
>JALUEN010000223.1 GCA_027052755.1 bacterium
CCAGAGATCTTCAATAAGGATTTTAACTCAGGAACTAAATCTAGTCTCTCCCAGGGCAGATCCAAGTCCTCCCTACCAAAGTGTCCGTAAGCGGATAGAGGCTTGTAAATAGGTTTGTATAGCTCAAATCTCTTTATGATAGCTCCAGGCCTAAGGTCAACCAATTCCTCTATCCTCTTCTCAATCAGCTCTTCACTAACCTTCCCGGTACCAAAGGTGTTAACGTACACAGAGGTAGGTTTAGCTACACCTATCACATAGCTCAGCTGTACCTCACACCTATCCGCTAACCCAGCAGCAACTATGTTCTTAGCGATATACCTAGCAACGTAGGCACCGCTCCTATCAACCTTGGTAGCATCCTTCCCGGAGAAACATCCTCCACCGTTATGAGCCGAACCTCCATAAGTGTCAACTACTACTTTACGACCAGTCAATCCAGTGTCAGCAGCTGGACCACCTATCACAAACCTACCAGTAGGGTTGATAAATACTTTCTCTGGGTTTAGGAAAGATGGGGGTACTATCTCCCTCTCAACATAGGATTTAAGTATAGGTTTCACAACCTCTTCCATAACAGCTTCCCTAAGCTCGTCCAAAGTTACATCAGGCCTATGCTGAATTGAGGCGACAATAGTCTTCAGTTCCCTTGGTCTGTTATCCTCATAAAGGACCGTAACTTGGGTCTTTCCATCAGGTCCTAGGAAAGGAAGTATCCTTTCCTTTCTAACCTGAGCCAACCTCTTGGAGAGATCATGGGCTAAGGTGATTGGAAGGGGCATAAGCTGAGGGGTCTCCTTCACAGCGTAACCGAACATTATACCCTGATCTCCAGCTCCTATCTTATCCCAGTAATCGCTCTCAGCCACATTTCCCTCTTTAAACTCCAGGCTAGCGTCCACACCCATAGCTATATCTGGAGATTGCCTATCTATAGCAGTCAACACGCTGATAGTAGAGGGGTCATATCCCCAGCTAGCATCATAACCGATCTCCCTGATAGCCTCTCTGACAACATCAGATACGTTCACCTGTGCTTTAGAGGTTATCTGACCGGTAACGAAGACACCACCGGTGAAAACGATCGTCTCCGCTGCAACACGGCTAAAGGGATCCCCAGTCAAATAAGCGTCCACTATAGCGTCAGAGACCCTATCGGCAACCTTATCAGGATGCCCCTCTGTAACCGACTCACTTGTAAATAGGTATCTCCTCTGCAATTCATCTCCCCCCTTTAGAGCTCTTGTAAGCTCAGAGTTTCGTTTTCATTTGAGAGTACTTTATAAGAGATAGTATTCCCTTCAACTTCAGTTAAGTAGATCCATCTGTTAAAATACTGTTAAAAGAACGGTATTAAGCTCTCCCTCAATTCCCTAGGCTCACGAAAAGTGATTTAAGAGCAGAGAGATAATAGCTAGCATAGGTAAGTGAGAGTACCCCAATTAAAGGGCGCTTTGAAAGATAAAGGGGTTAGAAAAGAAAGTGATAAGGTACAAAATCCTCTTGCTTAACCGGTGATAGAATAAAAAAAGGGGAGGGAGTTCCCTCCCCTCCTAAAACGCCATTTCTAAATCAAGCCTTTACCAAGGATATCCAGCTAAAGCGTAAATAGGTCTCCAGCCCTCCTCCCATGGATACTTGAGGTAAGGCTCTAGCTCCTCAGGTCTCTTCAAGGAGAGCTCCTCTGGGCTAGGTAATTTCCCAGGTGGGAAAGCGTTAAGTATATCCTCTATCAAGGTTACGAAGTAGTCTAAGAAATCCTCTACTCCTTTTATAGCCTTCTTAGCATCTGCCAATGTTGCCCTACCAACTACACCCTCAGGATAGGCATATATCTCTATAGGAGCTAATCCCACATGTCCGTACCACTTTATAGGTCTGTTAAGTAGATTACCAGCTTTATCAACATGTCCTTCAGGCAGGTAACCTTTAGGTGTAGTATCTACTGCGTGCTCCTGTTTCATCAGCTCAGGGAATAAGGCTAGGGACCAGGAGGTTTCAACTTCATCTGCGTGTATAAAAGGAGTCTCATAAGGACCACCTTCATCCTTGGTCTTGAAGTGGTGTGGTACAGCGTGATACCACTGGAGGTTGACTATTATAGCTGGAACCTGGAAGTGCTTAGCGAATCTGTGAATAGCGATAGGTATAACATACTCCTGACCGTGGCCATTGAACAGTATTTGCTTCCTGAAACCAGCGTTCCAAAAACCTGCTATCATAGCCTCAACTATGTCTATAAAAGTTCCCTCAGGCACTATC
>JALUEN010000224.1 GCA_027052755.1 bacterium
TTAAAGCAGGAAAACAGTTAAAAAGTTAAATTACAACCCATTGAAAATAGAGGGATAGACCAGCAACTCTTGAGCATATAGAAATCCTCACTTAAGTGATAAAAGATTTGTGCCGTCCAGCCTCACGAGAATTCCTGTTAACACATCTTCGCATCTTTTTAAATTATTTATCACATTAACACATTTTCAGAAGTTTTTCAAAAACTTCTAGGATAGGGTTAAGAGCTAGCTAGGTAACCTCCACTCTCTTAACTACTGTCTCCAGCTAGCTCCTCACCTTAGAGGGGGCTCCCTCTGGTAAACTATGCTTTAAGCTAGTTCCGGTATCCCTTAGCCAGTTAGCTATCCTCTCTGCTATACCGTGTGAATCTAGTCCATAGAAGTTAAGCAGTATCTCTATATCACCATGTGGTATAAACCCTTCCCATCCTAATCGGAGGACTGACGGTAGGGAAGCTATCTCTCCCCTTGCTTTCATATCATTGAGAGCTTCAAGGACAGCGCTCCCAAAACCTCCGTCTAGTATGTTATCCTCAACTGTAACGATAAAGCTATGCCTATCAGCTATCTCCTTTAGAGTTTTCTTATCAAGTGGTTTCACGGAGCGAGCGTTAACTAAGGTAGGATAGATACCCTTTTCCCTCAGAATTTTCAAGGCATCACGAGAGTAGCTGACCATTCTACCTACAGCCAGGATGGCTACCTCCTCACCATTCTCTAAGAGCTCCCAAGAGTTCATATCTATCTCCCTCAGAGGCTCTAGCGGGACCCCTACCCCCCTTCCCCTGGGATATCTGATAGCTACAGGTCCCTTCAGGTGTCTGAGAGCTGTGAACAACATATGCCTCAGCTCATTCTCATCTTTAGGAGCATAGATCTTGAGGTTAGGAACGCTTCGCAGGTAAGCTAGGTCAAAGATCCCGTGATGAGTAGGTCCATCATCGCCTACTATCCCCCCCCTGTCTATAGCGAATAAGATCGGTAGTTCCTGAAGCGCTACGTCATGTATTATCATATCGTACGCTCTCTGGAGGAAAGTGGAGTAAATCGCCACCACTGGTTTCTTACCTGATGCAGCTAAACCAGCAGCGAAGAGGACAGCATGCTCCTCTGCAATCCCAACATCAAAGAACCTCTCAGGGAACTTATCAGCGAACTTCTTGAGTCCAGTCCCACTAGGCATAGCAGCGGTGATAGCTACTATATCAGGATCGCTTGAAGCTACCTCCACCAGAGCATCAGCAAACACATCCGTGTACTTAGGTGCCTTGTTAACCTTCTCCTCAACTGGTACTTTCTTCAGGGTCTCTGAGGTCATAAAGGACCTACTTATAGCAGTCCTAGGTGAGATCCCGTGCATTCTCTCAGGGTGTCTCTCAGCATCCTCACAGCCCTTTCCTTTAACGGTCTGAAGGTGTATTATAACCGGTCCGGGAAGCTCTTTAGCTAGCTTAAAGATCTCATCTAAAAGCGGTATATCGTGCCCATCAACGGGGCCTATATAGGATAAGCCAAATATATCAAAGAAAATCGGTTCCTTAGAGGCTGTCAGGTAATCCAACCCGTGTTCTATGGCCTTAGCAGCGCTCTGGAGCATATTTCCAAGAATTGGGAAGGCAGATATGAGGTCTTTCACCTTGTGCTCCATCCTCAGGAGAAGCGGTGTACTCCTCAATCTCCTGAGGTGGTTGGTCAGAGCTCCGACGTTCTTGGAGATACTGTACTCATTATCATTTAGAACAATTATGAGCTTTGATGGGTAATAACCCAAGTTGTTTAAAGCTTCAAAGGATAATCCACAGGTCAAGCTAGCATCACCTATAACAGCTATCACATTGTAGTCCTCACCACTTAGATCTCTAGCCTTAGCGAATCCAAGCGCGACTGAAAGTGCTGTACCCGCATGTCCTGCACCGTAGTGATCAAACGGGCTCTCCTTCCTAGAGGAGAAACCAGAGATCCCTCCAAACTGCCTTAAGGTAACGAACCTCTCTTTTCTATCAGTTAAGATCTTATAGGTGTAAGCTTGATGGCTAGTGTCCCAGATGATCTTATCCCTCAAGGGATTAAAGTTTCTCAGAAGCGATATAGTGAGTTCCACTGCCCCTAGGTTACTTCCGAGATGCCCACCTGTCTCAGATACGACCCTGATTATGTATTCCCTTATCTCCTCAGCAAGCTGTCTCAGCTCAGGGTACTTCAGATCCCTTATGTTCTCCCAGTTAACCTTAGAGAGCAGGTTCATAGA
>JALUEN010000225.1 GCA_027052755.1 bacterium
TCACTATACTTATATTAGGCATTAGTTCCACCTCCGCTTCTATTCTCTCCACTTGCCCTCCTTCTCCTATGGCCTCTTCTCTGCTTCCTGTTAGATCCAATCCAAGGTTGAACAGCTTGACGTTGGAGTAACCTCTCCTCTTTTCTCTTAGCTACGTATATCTCATTACCTTCAAAATCTCTCTCAGTGTAATACATAGCAGTAGCTAGCGTTAACGGTATAGGTATAAAGTCCTGTATCTGTTCTACCTTACCAAAGGTTTCCTTAACGTATTTCCCAAGGGTTTTAGCATCCTCAAGCGTAGCTCCAGGGAACGAGGAGATGAAATAAGGTATCAGGTAGATATCCCTCCTGTGTTTTCTCTTCAAGCGTTCAAAGAGCTCTCTAAACCTCTCAAAGACCTCATGAGGAGGTTTTCCCATGAGCTTAAGTACTCTATCCACGACATGCTCAGGTGCTACGGATAAATGTCCCCCTATAAAACCTTCAGATATCAGATCCTCTAGGAACTCAGGGTCCCTCAATAAGAGATCATACCTAAGACCAGAGGCTACGAATACATTTCTCACCCCTTTTATCCCTCGTATCTCCCTCAGGAGTTTCAGATACCACCTATGGCCTCGCTTGAAGTTTAAATTAGGGCATATACTCTCTCCAAGGCAATGGGGATGTACTCTCTTCCCCTCTCCAAGAGCAACTATACACCTCCAAGAGATGTTACAGGTGCTAGATATTATGTTAGCTGTGGGTCCGCCAATATCTGAGATAGTTCCCCTAAACCATCTCTTTTTCGTTAACTCCTCAACTTCCCTTAACACAGATTCTGGGGATCTAGTTATCACTTTTCTCCCCTGAGTAATTCTAATGGAGCAGAAAGTACATGAAGCTGGACATCCCCTAGAGAGTATTATTGAGTCTTTAACTGTTTCCCAGGCAGGTATTCTAGCTCCACCATAGTACGGATGGGGTTCTTTCAACCAGGGTAAAGAGAATAACCAATCTAAATCAGATCCATCGTAAAACTCAAAAGGGGTCTGAGCAATTAAACGATCATTATGCCACTGAGCTAGGAAACCATACTCATAATTAGATAGTTTCCTCTGCATATCCCAATATCTATCCTTAGCTTCCTCAGGGTTATCAGTAGTTAGCTCAGAGTAGCTAGGGAGTAAGATCGCTTTCGTTCTCCTGAGCCATTCCTCTCCTTCTGATCTAGAGAGGTTAAAAGCGATTCCTCGTAGATCCCTAAGCTCTGAGATGTTTCCTCCCTTTAATAGAGCGCTAGCTATCTTAAGTAACTGCTTCTCACCTTGACCGTAAACTAAGATATCAAGTCGAGCATCTAAGATAACGCTTCGTCTTATCCTGTTATCCCACCAGTCGTAATGAGCAAACCTCCTCGTAGTTCCCTCTACACCTCCTCCGATAATCGGTACCCCTTTGAATACCCGTCTAGCTAACTGAGCATAAACTATGAGCGCTCTATCTGGTCTATTATTAGGCTTCCCTCCAGGAGAGTAATCATCGCTTCTCCTTGGGTTCTTGAAAGATGTGTAGTTAGATATAAGCGAATCCACTGCTCCAGGAACAATCCCTATGAGTCTAGGCGTTCCGAAACTCTTAAGCTGTCTCTCAAACTCAAGGGGATCTCTCCAGTTAGGTTGAGAGACGACAGCTACTTTAAAACCGTGAGCTAGTAAAGCTTTTGATAGGACAGCTATAGGAAATGAGGGGTGATCAACATAGGCATCTCCAGAGATAAGGAGAATATCTGCGCTATTCCACCCCCAATAGTACCTCATCTCGTGTCTAGATAAGGGTGGGAGTAGCCAACGCTTATACCAGTTCCGCTTAGACATATCTTATCTTTACCTCCTGCAATTATTAGGGTTCTATTCAGATTCAAGCTTTCCCCTTATTCCAGGGATGTTTTAACACCTGGTTTTAAGAGGTCTAGCTAGCAGAAAGTAGAACTACAGGGAGAACCATAAAGGAGGGATGACTCATGAAGCTTCTAATAAGGGATAGATTAGTAAAAGTTGTGGCTACCTTTGGTCCCTCACTGTATGATATACTAAAAAACGATCCCCTAAGTGCCCTTAAGTACATTGATGTTATCAGGTTTAACTTCTCTCACATCAACACAGAGGAGGATCTCAAGAGAGTAAGGGAAGCTATGATAATATCTCGCAGAGCGAAACCTCAAATAGCTTTCCTAGCTGATCTTCAAGGTCCTAAGATAAGGGTAGGTGATCTAGAGGATAAGTTAGAGTTGAAGAAAGGTGATAGAGTTATCTTAACTCTCTCCAATTCCCCCAAAAACTCTGACAAGCCAGTTATCCCCATCCCACATAAAGAGGTCTTTGAAGCCATAAGGGAAGGTATCTACCTATTCATAAATGACGGGAAGGTAAGGCTTAAGATAACAAGGGTTACACTTCCAGGAGAGGCTGAAGCTATAGTTGAGGTAGGCGGGGTAGTCAAGAAAAATAAAGGAGTAAATCTTCCAGGTATCCACCTACCGATAGCTCCTCTAACCCCTAAGGATTTAGAGGACCTCAAATGGATAGTTAAAAGCGACTTCCAGATGATAGCGATGTCTTTTGTTCAAAGAGAGGAAGATATTCAGCTGTTAAAGGAAAAGATAAAGGAGTTCTCCAGTTCTCCCAATTTGCCTATTGTTATTGCTAAGATAGAGACTCTTCGCGCTATTGATAACTTAAGTAGAATAACGAGCTCAGCAGATGCACTTATGATAGCTAGAGGAGATTTAGCAGTAGAAGCCTCTTATGAGGAGATCCCCTTACTTCAGAAGGAACTCATCTCCACGGCTAGGGCGAAGGGGAAACCTGTGATAGTAGCTACTCAAGTTTTAAGCTCCATGGTGAACAGTCCCTACCCAACACGAGCAGAGTTAACTGATATAGCTAACGCTATATTAGATGGGACAGATGCTATCATGTTATCAGAGGAGACAGCTATAGGAAGATACCCGTTGCAGGTCTTAGATGTGCTCCATAAGGTATCATCAAAAACTGAAACCTATAAAAACTTCTCTTTAGAGATCTCTGATTACATGCCTAAAACAGCAAAAGGATCATCTGATGCAATCGCTAATGCTCTGCTCAGGATATATGATGAGGTGAGGAGCAACCAAGAAGTAATTATTGCTGTTTACAGCACCAAGGCAAAGCTATTTGAGGCGATAGCTAGAGCTAGGCCTCAGGCTACGATTTTCCTATTCTCCCCTGATCCCAGGATATTAAAGATAGGTATGTTAACTTGGGGAACTGTTACCCTAGAAGAGAGCTTCAGCAATGCCTGGGAATTTGAGCTTTACCTTAGGAAAGAGCTCAAGAGATCTCTCCCTACTAGTAAGAAAGTGAAATTACTAGGTGTGTATAGGGACAACCACCTGTTTATTGTCTAGGTAGTTTTCAGTTTTTTGTAAGTTAACCGCTAGAAGCTACCTTTAGTAATTTTAGGTTACCACCTTCAGTGGATAAGCGGTATCTCTTAGGTAGGGAGCTAGCCAACCTGAGGAGGATCTCATGCGGAGCGGAACCAGTGAGCTCGGAGATCTCCTCCACCTGCCCATCCCACAGAGCATAGAGTTCCTTCTTCTCCAAAAATGGGTATTCAATAAAAGAACAGTCCATACAGTACTTTCCCAAGGGGTTTAGGATAAAACTGCCATCAGAGGTATCACATCTAAACTTCAGATACCTACCTATACTCCTAGGTAGCTCGTTATAGCCCAGTGGTATAACAGCGATCCTGTTAACTCTGTCTGGAACCGTCACATCAGATCCATAACCTAGGTTCTCACCCGGCCTAACATCTTTCACCTGCAGGGGAATAACTTTTAAGGTTACAGAGCTTCTTATTCCCAGTTTTCTCCTTGCCTCAACTAAGGTCAAGCTAGGAGATATCCCATAGCTGATAATACCAGGCCTTAAGATATCTGAGAAGTTCAAGAGATCTTCACGACCGCTCTCTAAGATCTTTAAGATAGGAGAGCTACTGTATAGGTGTACTAGTGGACGATATCCCAGGAAGCTAGTGATGTTCTCCAGAGCCGTGTTAAATCTCTCCACCTGCATCTCTAAGAGCTCTATATCCTCACCTTCTATCATGTGAGTTAGAAGGCTAACTAAGTTAAATCTATTAAGGAAGCCCCATACCCTAGAGGATCTATCTAGGAACTCTCTCCAAGAGATACCAAATCTGTTCATTCCCGTATCCACCTTTAAGTGAACACGTAAATTGGTTCCCAACTCGTCAGCCAGGTCAGATAGAATCTCAAGAATTTCATAGCTGTAGGCAACAGGTTCAACTCCAAATCTTAGAGCTTCCCTAATTCTCTTCTCATCATGCTCTGTCATGAGGGATAAAACTCTAATCCCTTCAAGCCCAGAGGTCTTTAAGTAATGGAGAGCAGAAAAAGCCTCTTCAAGGTCCCTAAGGGCTATACCCCATATCATCTCTTCTTGAGAATGGAGAAATAAACGAGAGATCACCTTCTCAAGGATCTCCCTTAATCCGATACCATAGGCGTTGTTCTTCAAGACTAGAAGCAAGGGTTTAGATGTCATCTGGTAAATCCTCTTCAAGTTAGTGTATATTTGCTCTAAATCAATCTCTAAAACCCTCACCTTAAACACCACCTTAGCAAGTATCCTAAGAAAAGAGGGGCTTATAAAGGTTGTTCTATACGTTTAGAGAAGCTTCCTATCCTCCCTTAATAGATGCCTCAGATCTTAGAGTTAGGCGCTGATCCAAGATCCAAATGAGAAAGCTCTGAGGGAGGTTAAGAGGGTACCAGGTATTATTCCTTAAGTCAACGAGGAAAGTTCTGAAACCTCCTCTATAGTCAGAGGATACTATCAGGAAATCATTGCTTAAGAAAAAGGGTTTCATCCAGACCATCCTGTTGGGTGGAAGCTTTGTTAACCTCTCCTTTTTCAGAGGACAATCAAGCTCCTCATTGTGTGCCTTCAAGAGATTGCTAAGCTTATCAGGGGACATCCTAGCGATCTCCAGGTTAAAGCCCTTTCGCCACTTGACTAAGTATGCGACTTCAGAGGCATCAGGGGATATAGCAGGAAATAGCAGGTCATAACCTCTCTGGTTAATAGAGCAAACTGGGACAAAGCGTTCTCCATCATCAATAAAGAGGTAGGTTAAGTCCTCGCCCAATTCAGATTTTCCCCACAGGATAAAAGTTATGGTCTTAGAGTCTTTCCAAGTAACCGAAACTAAGTTTGAGATAGTCCTAGGTAGCGTTAGTTTTGGTGGAAGCTCTAGAGCTTTTCTTTGGAGGAGATTTAACATCTTTGAGGATCTACTAGAATTTAAAAACTGATAGATATCCAAGTAGTAAAATTCTCCACTTTTAGTCAAGAGAACTATTCTATCTTCAAAGTGAACTACATCAATGATTTTAGAGCGGTTCAAATCAGGCAGGTATTTTAGCTCTACATTCTTTTTATCCGAGAAATCAAGTAGGTAAAGCTCTCGGATCAGCTGAGCTTTATCTGATAAGAGTAGTAAAAGCTTCTCATCTGGTAGGATAAGTCCTGAGTGAACGATTAGGTTATACTTTGGCAAAATGTACTTTAACCTTAACTTAGAGCTTCCCTTATCTAAGGAGTATAAGATCAAGTTATTCCAGCTTTGAAGTAATAAAATCTCGCCGCTGAGGTTCCCAAGCTGGGAGATATCCTCAGTGGTTTTCTCACTAGGGTTAGAGTAAAGGAAGGGGATGTACTCCCAAGAGTACATCCCCCAGAGGATTACAGCTAAAGCTAGGAGGAGAACTGTTAACCCTGTTAGAGCCTTAAGTGAAGTTCTAACCTCTATAACTACTCCCTCCTAGAGGTTACATAATTGGTTCAAAGAGGACATATCTATCTTCGTCCCTGTAGAGAACGCTGAGGTTATCCGTATCCCTATTATAGAAGACCAGCACAGGGCTCTTGCTCTCCTCTATCAGGTTAAGAGCCTGCCTCTCAGTTAAAGCCTCCACTATCTGCTTCTTCCTAACCACTTCTCTCTGTTTCCTCTCCGTTGAGGTCTCTATCTCCATCATCTCTCTCTTCTCTAGTTCCTCCAAGAACTTCTCAGGGAGTCTGGGTTGATTCCTAGTTATGGTTACGTACTTATCCTTTCTCCTCATGAGCTTCTCCTCTAGGACGTCAATTACTGAGTTGAGAGCATCAACTATATCTGGCGCATCGTCTTTAACTATCATGACTTGACCATCAATGAAGAGAAGCGCTTTTATTGAGTCTATCCCTCTCTGTCTATCCATGTAAAGCTCTAGTTTAACGTTCTCCTTATCCTTTAGGTACCTCTCTAGCCTCTTCACTTTCTTCTCAACCAACTTTTTGAAACTATCGGTTAGCTCAATATTCCTAGCCTTGTACTCTACTTTCATCCTTATCCCTCCTATCCTCATGAGAGTTATCTATTCTGTCCTTGGAGCTCTCAGTATTCTCAGAGCTCTCAGATATCTCACTTTGAGCCTCAGGTTCCTCTAATAGCTTCAGCAAACGTTCTACCTTATCTCTATCAGCTAAGAGGTAAGCTATTTTCATATATGGCGTAGTATCAAAAGCGACTCCTACAAGTGGCTCAAAAGCTATCATAGCTTGTGATAAGACGAATGATAGCGGTTTAGATGCCTCAAGTGCGAAGAGTACTATTGTATCCATAGAGCTTCTCCTAAGCGAGGTAGCTAGTTTCACCAGATCATCCTCAGAAAGTTCCCTAAAGCTCTGCTGAGCCCGTAAATCGCTTGTTCCTTCTCCCTCACTCCAGAGGTCCTTAAACAGTTTATGAAGGAAATTCATAGCTCTTATCTACAAGGATACTCCTTTTAAACGCTAAGTATTTCCTTCTCTTTCTCCTTAAATATCTCCTCCACTTTCGCCAGGTAGTTCTTTACCTGTTTCTCTATCTCCTTCTGATATCTCTCGCTCTCATCTTCAGAAATCAGTTTATCCTCCTTCTCCAGTTTCCTTATAGCCTCTATTGCATCTCTCCTAGCCTGTCTGATAGATATTCGCACTTCTTCTGCTTTCTTAGAAGCTAGCTTAACTAACTCCCTTCTCCTCTCCTCAGTTGGTTTAGGTATAATCAGTCTGATTATATTACCGTCCACGTTAGGTGTGATGCCTAAAGGTGATGTCTGTATCGCCCGTTCTATAGCTTTAGTAGCGCTCTTATCATAAGGCTGTATCACTATCATCCTAGGATCTGGTACAGAGATAGAAGCTATCTGTTTAAGTGGCACGGTTGCTCCGTAGTACTCCACTTTGATATCCTCAACTAGCGCAGGTGAAGCTTTCCCTGTTTTAAAAGCGTTGTACTCCTTAACCAGGTATTTGATAGCGTTGTCCATCCTCTCTTTAAGTTCATCCATGATCTCCTTGACCTCTGGTATCATCATCCCACCTCCTTAAGAATTCCCTTCTATAAACCTGGGTTTTAACCTTTAGGAAATAGAAAAAGGGGAAGAGGAGATCTTCCCCCTTCCCCCTACTTAAGAACCTACTTTCTCTGAGTAGAGGTAGTGGTTGGTATGCTCTTAAGAATCTCGGTTACGTCAACACCGCTTAGTTGTTTAATCAGCTCTGGTAGTGTCGCCACGGTTGAAGCCACGTCTCTAGCTAGCTTAGATGGGCCAGCTCCATCACCGCTAACCATGATGATCTTATCAATCTTGGTGAGAGGATCAGACATAGCCTTAGCGATCTCTGGCATCTTGTTGACGATGATATCAACAATTGCAGCCTGGTTATACTGTTTCCAAGCTTGAGCTTTGTTCATCATCGCTTTCGCCTCAGCTAGTCCCTTAGCCTCTATTACCTCAGCTTCTGCCATACCTTTAGCTTTAGATGCCTCAGCTTCTGCTAATCCCCTAGCCTTCTCTATCTCAGCCTCAGCGATACCTTGGAGCCTGATCTTCTCGGCTTGAGCTTGAGCAATAGCTATCTGTCTAGCTCGCTCAGCTTCAGCCATCTGCTCTATCTTGTACCTCTCAGCTTCAGCTGGCTTCTTAACGTTAGCCTCAAGCTCTCTCTCCTTCCTCTCAATCTCTAACTGCCGACGTTCAATGAGCGTCTGTTTCTCATTGATGGAG
>JALUEN010000226.1 GCA_027052755.1 bacterium
GGTAATCTCTACAGAGACAGGATCTAGGTTAACAGATCCCATTTGTTGGAAGTAAGTGAACTGGGTTATCTCCATGAAATCTAGCCAAACTTCCCAACCTAATCCCCAAGCTCCCAAAGTTGGAGATTCCCAGTTATCCTCTATAAACCTAACATCATGAACTTTTAAGTTAATCCCTATGGCTTCAAGGCTTTTCAGGAAGAGTTCCTGGGAATTAGGGGGAGCAGGTTTAAGGACTACCTGATACTGATAGTAGTGTTGCCACCTATTAGGGTTCTCAGTATACCTACCATCGGTAGGCCTTATAGAGGGTTCAACGTAAGCTACCCTAATCGGTTTCTTACCCAGCGTCCAGAAGAAGGTAGCTGGGTTCATAGTTCCAGCGCCCACCTCAGTGTGATAAGGCTGTCTTATAACACACCCTTGGGAGTTCCAGTACTCATTTAAGCGTAAGATAATTTCCTGAAATGTTAGCACATCTCTCCCCCCTTACCTCAGTTATCCGCTTCCTTTGATCTCTGTGAGGTGCTGCTCTCAGAGGAGAGTTACTAAGAGGGCATGTTCACCTTTGCCTCTCCTCTAAGCTCCTTAACAAACTTATGGAACTTATCAAATAGCTCCTTCCTGTGCTTAAGCTCATCCCTGTAGAACTTACCGTTAGTATCTATTACCAAGATGGGTATCCCCAGTTTGTACTTATCATATAGCAGGAAATCATCGTAGTATTTATTAAGGCCTCTCAGGTAATCAAGGGTTATCCCATCTCGCTGGAGCTCTATCTCCCTCTTCCTCTGCTTAACTCGCTCCCATAGTACCTCTGGTTCGGCTCTCAGGTACATTATGAACGATGGCTTTACTAAAAGCTTATTTACCAAGAGGTCAAACCACTTGCAGTAGCTTTTCCACTCCCTATCAATCATAAATCCCTGATCAGCTAGGTACTTAGCGAACACATAGCGATCTGAGTAAACTGACCTCTCTAGGAGTAAGTTATCCCTCGTGTTCTGCTGGGCTTCCATGTGTCTTATCGCCCTAATGGTGAAGAACTCCCACTGAGTGGAGAAGGCCCAACGTTTCTTGTCTTGGTAAAAGAGATCAAGGAAGTTGTTCTCCTGCCAAGGCTCCTCTACTGCAAGCCAACCGAACTCCTCAGCTAGCAACTTGCTAACCGTAGTTTTATAAGCTCCTATATTACCATCTATAACTGCGAACACCCTTATCTCCCCCTTGTTATCTATCATTATGTCTCCCAAAGGATTCTCTAAAGTTGCCCCCACGTCAACCACCACCCAAGAGTTTTGGCTATGCTAAGGAGACACCTTTGCTCAGAATACCAAACCTCTTACCCAACTTCTCAAAAGCTTTAAGCGCGTAATCCAGGTCTTCCTTAGTGTGAATAGCAGAGATCATAACCCTTATCCTAGCGGTTCCCCTGGGTACAAGTGGGTAAACTATGGGGACAGCGAAGATATTCTCTTCCTCGTATAGAAGTTTTGACATCTCCACCGCCTTATTCTCATCGCCTATCATAACAGGCGTGATAGGAGTCTGAGTCTTACCTATATCATACCCCATCTCCTTTAAAGCGCCTTGGAAGTACTTGGTGTTATCCCAGAGCTTTCTCACCAGCTCATCGCTCTCCTGAAGTAGCTCTATAGCTGCTATAGTAGCAGCTACATCTGGAGGAGTAACTGCAGAGGAGAAGGTGAAAGGCCTACCCTTCTGTCTGATGAGCTCTACTAGCTCAGCATAAGGGCTAGCAGCGTATCCACCGACAACACCGAAAGCTTTAGAGAAGGTTCCTACCTCTATGTCAACCTTACCCTCTAAGCCGAAGTGGTGAGCTATACCCTTACCATGAGGTCCCAGGACTCCCTCACCGTGCGCATCGTCAACCATGAGTATAGCCTCATACTTCTCCGCTAACTCTACCAGCTCAGGAAGTGGAGCGATATCTCCATCCATGGAGAAAACTCCATCGGTTACTATCAGCTTCCTCCTGTGTTTGTGAGCGGTTTCCTCCAGGAGCTTCCTCAGGTGATCCATATCAAGGTGTTCGTAGATATACTTAGTAGCTTTTGTCAACCTTATCCCATCTATTATAGAGGCGTGGTTTAACCTATCGGAGTAAACAGCATCCTCTGGAGACTCCAGGATAGATCCTATAACGTTTATGTTCGCGTTATATCCTGACTGCAGGGTGATAGCGTCAGCTGCATCCTTAAACTCAGC
>JALUEN010000227.1:0-1362 GCA_027052755.1 bacterium
AGTAGAGAGGGAGTATAGATTTACTGGGGATAAGAGGTGGTTAAGGGAAGCGAATAAACTGAGATCTCTAGAGTACAAGCTAATTCAGGGATCAGATGTTATTCTATTACCCAGCGAGGAAGAGGCGAACATTATTAGGGAGATTTTCCCTGAGAAGTCAACGATAACAGTTCCCCCTTTTATCTATGATGAGGAGTTTCCAATTAGTAAGAACGATAACTTTGATAGCAGAGAGGGTATTCTGTTCGTTGGAGGCTTTAGGCACAGGCCTAACTATCACGCTGTAATGTGGTTCCTAAATGAGGTATGGGGTAAAGTGAAGAGGGAGATACCAGAGGTGAGTTTTTACATCGTAGGCTCCGCTGCACCTAAGAAGATCAGGGAGATAGGGAGAAGGGATGAGAGAGTTAAGGTTCTAGGTTTTGTCAGCGAAGAGGAGTTAAAGGAGATATATGACAGAGTGAGGGTAGTTATAGCTCCGTTAACCTACGGAGCTGGAGTTAAGGGGAAAGTTGTTGAGGCAATCGCATACGGAGTGCCCCTAGTATCCACATCTATAGGCGCAGAGGGTATAAAGGAGGCTTCTGATATAATGTTAATAGCGGATTCTCCAGAAGATTTCGCCAAGGAGGTTATCAGGTTATACGAGGATAGGGAGCTATGGGAGAAGCTGAGAAGTAAATATCCAAAATACTCAAAGAGATATCTCTCGTATGAGCGCGCTAAGAAGTTATTTAAAGAGATCCTAAAGGGATAAAGAGTTGAATGGAGTGGGATATATGATCTTTCGCGCACAAGCACCTCTAAGGCTTGGGTTAGCTGGCGGAGGGACAGATGTCAGCCCATACTCTGATTTATACGGGGGAGCCGTACTCAACGCTACTATCAACATGTATGCTTACGCCTCAATTGAGCCAAGAAGTGATGGGAAGGTTATCCTAAACGCTATAGACCGAAGAATAAGGCTAGAGCTTAGATCAGATGAATTCCTACCAATAGATGGACAGCTAGATCTCCTGAAAGGAGTTTATAATAGGATAGTTAGGGATTTCACAAAGGAGCCCCTCTCCTTTGAGCTAACCACTTACGTTGATGCTCCGCCTGGATCAGGCCTTGGAAGCTCATCTACCTTGGTTGTAGCTATCATCGGCGCCTTCGCTGAGTGGCTCAAACTCCCCCTAGGGGAATACGATATAGCTTACTTAGCCTTTGAAGTAGAGCGAAGAGATCTAGGGATAGCAGGAGGCAAACAGGACCAGTACGCTGCAACTTTCGGGGGTTTCAACTTCATAGAGTTCTACGACAACGACAAAGTTATAGTTAACCCGCTCAGGATCAAATCTGAAATAATAAACGAGCTAC
>JALUEN010000227.1:1372-2232 GCA_027052755.1 bacterium
CTTCTACACCGGCACAAGCAGGCTATCAGCTGAGATTATAAAATCCCAAGTAAGGAACGTGAAATCTAAGAGGAAACGTCCACTAGAGGCCATGCATAGGCTAAAGGAACAAGCTATTCTAATGAAGGAGGCGATACTTAAAGGAAACTTAGATGAGATTGGTGAGATAC
Source organism: bacterium (assembly GCA_027052755.1). Taxonomy (GTDB): domain Bacteria; phylum DRYD01; class DRYD01; order DRYD01; family JALUEN01; genus JALUEN01. Next base: position 1,543 of record JALUEN010000227.1, read on the forward strand.
TTGATTACGGTTGGCAGTACAAGAAACAGATAGCTGAAGGGATAACAAATCCACTTCTAGATGAGATCTATGAAACAGCAAGAAGAGCGGGAGCAACAGGTGGAAAGGTATCAGGCGCTGGAGGAGGAGGCTTTATGATGTTTTACTGTCCTAAGAACACGAAGTACAAGGTTATGGAAGCTCTGAGGAAATTCAATGGAGAGTTTAAGAGATGGGGGTTCACCAAAGTTGGGCTTGAGACCTGGAGGGCTTAACTATCTAAATGAGGAGGGGAAGGTTTGCTGAAAGAGGCTATTGTATTAGCTGGAGGCTTGGGAACTAGGCTGAGAGAAGTTTTAAGAGATATACCTAAGCCAATGGCAGAGATAAACGGAAAACCTTTTCTAGAGTACCTATTGAGATACCTAAGATCTCAAGGAGTAGAACGGGTGATACTATCTGTAGGTTACAAACATGAGGTAATAGAGAGTTACTTTGGAGATAGCTTCTTAAACCTAGAGATCATCTACTCTCTAGAGGGAACGCCAATGGGGACAGGAGGAGCTGTAAAGCTAGCTTTGAGGAAGACAATATCTGATACCCCCTTTATCCTAAACGGGGACACCTTATTTCTCATTGACCTAGACGAATTACTTCAGCTCCATAAATCTAAGAGATCTGTGCTAACCATGGCGCTGAGAGAGGTAGAGG
>JALUEN010000228.1 GCA_027052755.1 bacterium
TTCTCCCGGCGTGTTGTCCACTAATCTCTTTATCTCGAAGGCATCTCGCGCCATTTCATCTAGCTCATCTTCCCTTACACCTATGTCCTTCAGGTTTAGCGGGAGCTCCATTTCCTTCTCCAAATTATAAAGCCATCTGACGAAACCTGAGGGACCTGCATCCCTGTATTCCTCTGGTAGATAATCTAATATCTCTTGAAGCTTCTCTTTTACGTAATTTAGCGTTCTAGCGAACACGTAAGGTAGAAACAGCGCTATGGTAACCCCATGTGGTAAGTGATACCTTCCAGCTAGTGGATAGGCTAGGGCATGGGTTAACCAAGTCCCTGAGTTAGTTAGGGCTAAACCACCTAGGAAGCTCCCTAATAACGTTCTAGCTCTAGAGTTCTCATCCCCCTCTCTGTAGGAACTAGCTAACGAGGTAATCATTAGTTTTAATCCCTCTTTAGCGAAGGTATCGCTGAACAGTGAAGCTTTCCTAGATGTGAAAGCCTCTAAATTGTGAGAGATAGCGTCAATACCAGTGGAAGCTACTAATTTCTTTGGTAATCCCATTATGAGCTGAGGATCTAATATGACTAACCGTGGTATGATCTTCTCGGAAACTACAGCTTTCTTCACCTTAGCTTCTGTGTCAGTTAGTATAGCGTTAGTTGTAGCTTCTGCTCCTGTCCCAGCTGTGGTAGGTATAGCCACGAGTGGTAGTGGATCGTTCTCAACTAGATCTATTCCCAGCATATCTTCCAGTGGTTTTTCGTTAGTGAATAGGGTAGCTACCACCTTGCTGGTATCAATGGTGCTACCTCCTCCTACGGCGATAACTACATCTGGAGAGAAGTCCTTAACCTGTTGGAAAGCATCTTTTACGCTCTGAATCGGTGGTTCAGGAACTACATCTGTGAAGACCTTTACCTCAAGGTCTTTTAAGTTATCAAGCACTTTTGATAATAAACCAGCTTTCTCTATCCCTTTATCGCTTATCACTAAAGCTCTGAATCCCTCCTTGCCTACGAGAGCTTTTATCTCTTGAGATAATTTCTCAAGGGTTCCCTTCCCGAAAATTGCCCTAGGGGTTCGCCTGAGGAAGAACTGAGAGCTAGCAGAGATCTCTAAAGGGTTCACATTTACCCCCTCCTTCCCAATTAGCTACCTTCTCTCTATCTCTAAAAAACTTAAACTCGTTCTAAAGCGCTCTTTACCTGGTTAACCACGTCATCTACTGTTAAGCCAGCGTGGACCAGCTGACCCTCAAATGGAAGGGTTACACCGAAGATATCCCTCATCCCCATTCTCATGACTCTCGTTGGTTTTTTCTCGCTTAATATAGAGGCAACTGCCTCTCCTATACCACCATATATGCTGTGATCCTCTAAGGTGATAAGTATTTTGTTCATCTCAGCTAGCTCTAAGATAGCCTCCTCATCTGTGGGTTTTACGCTGGACATAGAGGCGACGCTAACACTTATCCCTTCTTTCTCTAATTTCTCAGCAGCTTCTAGAGCTATCTCCACCATCATACCTATAGCTATTATCCCTACATCCTTCCCCTCTCTAAGTAACAACACGCTAGGGTGATCGTATTTGTAATCTTCAGGGAGAATCTTTAGCATGGGACCTCTTGGAATTCTTATGTACACAGGTCCCTCATCGTAGTTATATGCCCACTTGATCATCTCCCTTACCTCAATGGGATCGGCTGGTGCGAGAGAGAGCATCTTAGGTATAGATCTGGTGATAGCTATATCCTCATATGATATGTGAGTAGGACCGTTTAACCCCTGAGATAAACCGCTATAGCTGGTTATGAACTTAACTGGTGCCCTGTTGAAGGCAGCTGAGACTGTTAACTGATCACAACCACGCCTGGTTAGGAAACCTGAGAAGGTTCCAGCGAAGACCTTTAAACCGCTTAGAGCCATCCCAGCAGATACTCCTACTAAGCTCTGCTCAGCTATTCCTACGTTAATGTGTCTATCTGGCATTTTAGAGGCGAAGGCAGCTCCACCAGTGGTTTTAGCTAAATCTGCATCAACCATGACTACCCTTGGATCAGATTTGGCTAACTCGTAAAGCGTTTGAGCTACTACGTCTCTGGGCATCACCTTTTCTCTCTTATCTATGAACACTCTCTTAAGCATCTAAGCCACCCCCTCACTAAAAGGTAGCTCTCCTGACTAATCCCTTGGATACTCAGCAAGGAGCTCATC
>JALUEN010000229.1 GCA_027052755.1 bacterium
CCCATCAACAGGGCTTCTAAGGTATTGCATAAAACTGAGGCCTTCTATTATCCCTAGAGGATCCCCTTTCTTAAGCTCTTTACCCTCGTATAGCTCTATAACTTCATTAGGGGCGATAACATTTCGGAAGACACCGACGATACGGGATCTAACTTCAACTAGCTTTCTACCTTCCTCATGATCCTTTACCTTTTCCTCAGTCTCAGTTAATTCCTGGGACTCTGATTCCCTAACTTCAGGCTCGCCGTAGAGGTATAGATCTAGATACGGTTTCTCCCTGTAAGCCTGAAGTAGTTCCGAGGCTCGCTCATAGTGCTTCTCAGGCTCCATGGATAGCTCTATCTCAAGATCGTTCACCTTAAGTAAGAGCTCCCCGCCACCTATATCCTCCAAGTCTTCAATTAAGCCTTCTATTAAGCTTCTATAGAGCTTTAGTTCATCGTTCATATCATTCCCCTCCTAGACAACCATAGGTTCAAACACTAGCTTACCCTCTTCAAACCTCTCTGGTCTCAGCGAGGATACATCTATAGATGGTTTCTTCCCTATGATCATCTCAGCTATTAGCTTACCAGTTATAGGGGCCAACATGAAACCGTGTCCTGAGAACCCAACGCTCATATAAAATCCTTTAACGTACCTAGATTCGCCAAGTATCGGATGCCTATCAGGTGTAACAGCGTAGTAGCCCGCCCAGTGTCTTAATAGCCTTACCTCCCTAAGCGCAGGTAAAAGCTTGGTTACCTTCTGAGCCATAATGTAAGGGAACTTCCAGGTGAGGGAGTATTGATCCTTAGGATGTGCGTAAGGTTCAGGTCCCATTCCCATTATAAACGATCCGTTAGGTCTCTGTTGCATGTAAAAGTTTCCAGAAAAACTTATAACCATAGGATCCAAGATTCTAGGCACAGGTTCTGTAACAACTATCTCATGAGCTTCAGGCTCAACAGGTATTGACAAACCCACCATTTGAGCTATATCCCTCGCCCAAGGTCCTGCTGCGTTGACAACCACTTTGGTGGATATGTATCCCTTTGAGGTTTGAACACCTTCCACTCTATCGCCTCTAGCCTCAATACCTGTAACCTTAGTTCTAAAGTAGAAGTTGACTCCTAGCCTCTTGGCTCCTTCTATATACGCTAAGGTGGTTAGGAATGGGTCAGCATGTCCATCTCTGTGGTGATAGGTAAATCCTACGGCGTTAGAGATATCCAGAGCAGGGAATCTCTCCTTTACCTCATCATGCGAGAGGATAACGGAGTTTATGCCTAACGAGTTCTGGAGCTGAACGTTTCTCTTGAGCTGTTGGAACTCGGAATCAAGGTAAGCTACGATGAGGTACCCGCCTTGGTGAAGTCCTATATCCATGCCCAGCTCATCTGATAGGGTTTCAAATATATCCAGCGAGGCTTTCGCTAGTTTACAATTAAGCTCTCCGCCCCACTGAGCTCTGATACCTGCAGCACATCGTCCAGTAGAGCCTGTTAAGAGATCACCAGCGTCAAGAACCAGAACATCTCTTACACCCATCTTAGCTAGGTTATAAGCTATTGAAGCGCCTTGAACTCCAGAGCCAACGATAACCACGTCAGCCGTTTTAGGCAGTCCCTTAGATAACTCCCCTGACACCACCTATTCCCCCTTTTGATAATACTCTTAGGTGTCCCAAGGCATCTAAATCCCTTGCTGAGCTAACCTGAGGATGAGAGGTTAATCTGAGGTGAAAGCTCCAAGTTCTACACCTACTGCCGGAGGTCTACCTGTAGGGGAGCCGATCTCATCTATTGATTTCCCTGTCATCCTAGCTAGCTCTCGCTGAACGATAGGGATACAAGTCCTGCCTTGGCAGGGGCCCATCCCTAATCTAAGGATTCTTCTGAGATCTTCTAGGGAGGTATAGCCTCTACTGATCCACTCCCTGACCTCCTGAAGCGTAACATCCTCACACCTACATACTATAATTGGATCTGACATAGGCACTCCTCCTTTTCAGGAGAGCTCCACTCCTTATTCGCCTCCCTTGACCTTTATAGCCCTGACCGTCATCTCAAACCCCTTAGGAACTTTAACCCAGATCACCTTAGTCCCATCCCTAGATGGCTCTGTAACGTTTAGTACCTCACCTTCTACGACGGGTTTCCCAGTTCTATCTAAGCAGTCAACCACCTCTCCTACCTTAGGTACTGGGTACATCTCATAGGGCAGTTTCACGATAGAGTAATCAGCTGGCGTCTTATCTATGACGAAACAGGCCAAACCAGGACATTTAGAGACACAGATAGTACATCCGGTACACAGGTCATAGTTAACCTTAGGGATAGCGGTAAGAGGTTCAACCTTGATAGCACCTGTTGGGCACGATGTATGACATGGGTTACACGGGATCTCCTGCGGGCATTCTATAACGACTAGACCTGCCCGCTTTTCCCTCCAGAGATCCTCAGGGGGTACAGAGATTAAGTCTAGATTACTTTCAGGGTCTAAAACACCACTCCAGAAGCTCACCTGCTCGTCAGGTGGTATAAGGTTTGAGAGCTTAGACATTCCTTATCACCCCTTACTCCAATCCCTTAAAGGTCTAAGTTAGCCTCCCCAGGTAACCAAAACTTCCTCAAGCCCTTTTCTAACCTTAGAGCTAACCTCTGCCTCTCTCAGGTAACCTAACCTAGCCCAGAGCTGATCTATCTCTCGCTTAGCTTCCTCCTCTGAGATATACCCTAGCCACTTAGCTACGCTAGTTGAGGCTATCTGTCCCTCTATCATAGCGGTTGAAGCCTCCTCTATGCCAGCTGAATCACCTGCTACCCATATCCAGCTCTGGGAGGTTCTCATCTCTCTATCCCTAAGAGGGACAAATCCCCCCATGAAGGCTACGTATTTCATCTTCACGTTAGCCTGTCTGAGCAGATCCACTGTAGGGGTAAGCCCGACAGATATACCTATCAGATCACACTCTACTTGGTATTTATCCTTAAGTCCGTCCGGGGTTATCTCAGCTATGACAGCACCCTCTACCTTTTCCTTACCTATAGCTCTAGAGATCGTGTGTTTTAGGAGTATGGGAACTCCATAGCGTCTAACCTTCGCTGCGTGGACCCACCATCCCCCTATCCTATCCATCGCCTCTAAGATAGCAATTACTTCCACTCCTGCCTGAAGAAGCTGGTAGGCCACGATAAGACCGATGTTGCCTGCCCCGACGATGAGCGCTCTTTTACCGGGTTTAACTCCATACTGATTCATCAGAGTTTGTATCCCACCAGCGCCGTATATCCCAGGAAGGTCATTGTTAGGAAAAGGTAGCATTCTCTCCTGAGCACCAGTAGCGATAATCATGGCTTTAGGTTTAATTGGGAATACTTTTCCTGATAGTTGACTGAGCAGAACTATCCTCTCAGGGTAAACAGCTATAGCCGTGGTGCTGAGGTAAACCTCCAACTGACCGCTTCCCTTGAAAGGAGTCAGCTCTTTGATCAGTTCCTGGGCTATCCTAAATCCTCTAGTTCCTGCCCTCTCCAGTGATGAGCCGAAGAACTTGTGAGTTTGTTTAACTAACTGTCCGCCTAGCTCAAGTCCGCTCTCAACTAGCGTAACCTTTAAACCTAGCTTAAGGGCCTGAAGTGCAGCTGATAAGCCTGCAGGGCCTCCTCCTACGATCAGGAGCTGGGTTTCCCTTATATCCGGAAAGCTATATCCAAATATCTCAGCGGGGCTCTTAGACATTGTCATCACTCCCTGCTTCTCCCTGTATCAGATTGAGATCTATCTTGCCCAAGCCCCTCTGTCTCTCTATCCTCATACCCTCTCTCAGAGGGGTTATGCAAGTTCTAACGTTAGGCACCCCGTCAACCACCATGAAACAGGATGAACACTTACCGATAGCACAGAAGAACCCTCTAGGCCTATTTAACCTAGTAGAGTACCTGTATACCTTTATCCCATTAGCGTGAAGTGAAGCTGCGATAGGTAGTCCTTCATATCCCCACATCTCCTTACCTTCAAAATAAAACTTCACTAACTTAGGCCGTTTAGAGGAGAAATCCAGTATCGGGTGTTCCTCAAGCCACATAAGGAAGGACCTCCTTTTATCTAAGGTTTCCTTAAGGAAGACCTAATCCTCTCTAGGCTTAACGTTCCATAGCGTTAGAGCTAGAGCTAGTGATAGCAAGCCAGCTCCTATCCAGAAGGCAAAGGCAGGCCCAAAGTTAAAGTTAACCTCCCCGTTAATCATCACCTTATTCGTTTCCAAAAGTGTTCCACTTATCCAATCCTGTATAGAAGCTCCCAGGTAGCTAAAGACACCAATAAATCCCATGGCAGCACCTGCAGCGTTTCTAGGACTCAGGTCAACGGCTAGAAGCCCACCGAGGAAAACTAGCAATCCTCCCAACCCTAAACCGAAAAGAGCTATGGATATAGCAGCCATCAACTTACTTCCCGGAGGGAAAAGGTAGAACCATATAAGACCGGCGTTCATGAGAAGTCCGTATATCAGTATAGGTACGTTTCTCCTAGAGCCGAAGAAAGTGTCAGACACCCAACCTGAGGAGGCTGAGCCTATGGTGTTGAGAATTGAGTACATACCTAAGATAAACCCTGCTTCTTCCAGTGAGAACCCTTTTGCCTTCTGGAGGTAGAGCATACCCCAGTTATTGACAGCGTATCTAGCTACGTACATCAAAGCACTGCTTAATCCTAAGATCCATATGGCAGGGTTGGTAACCACCTGAAGCTGTTGTTTCCAGATAGGTTCCCTCTTAAGAACCCCTTTCTCATCCCCTCTCTCCTCCTCTTTTGAGGCTTCATGGTTTTCGGAAGAGCTTGTGTCCTCCTCAGGCTCCTCCCTTTTCTTTGCGTACTTTCTCTTGTACTCCTCAACATGTGGAAGTCCGTAAGTCTGCGGGCGATCTGACATAAAGATGTACATTAAGATAGCGATGATGATACCTGAGATACCTGCAGCCCAGAAACCATATCTCCAACCGAAGGCAGCAACTATCACAGCGGTACCGACAAATGTTAACCCTTCTCCAAGGCTATGAGCCACGCTCCAGATACCGTACATAGTACCTCGTTCCCTAACACTGAACCAGTGGCTTATACTAACCACGCTTGGAGCTGAACCCATGGACTGAAACCATCCATTGATCCCCCACATCACCACCAGAAGTGGCACGCTCACCCACTCAAGACCCAGGATAGTACCAAGGATGACGTTAAGCAAGGCTGAGACGAACAATCCTGTTGGCATGAACTTCTTTATGTTACTGTTATCAGCTAGGAAACCGTTAATCAGCTTACCGAAAGCGTAAGTGAAGAGCATAGCCGAACCCAGATAACCTAGCTGTTGAGCGTTCAGAATTTTCTCATCTATAAGCGGCTGCTTCACAACATTTAAAACCAGCCTGCTGACGTAGAAAAAGGTATAACCTATCGTAACAGAGAGGAAGACTCCCCAACGCCTGCGCTCATACTCTCTGCGGATAACCTCAGGGTCATCTGTGAAGAGTGGTTTATCTGGACCGGTCTTGTAGAAATCAATTATCGGTTTGAGAATAGCCTTCAGGAGGTTCAGCACCCTACCCACCTCCTGCTTCGCTAATTCTTATTGTAATTCAGTTTACTGTTAGCTTAAACCTTCTCTGAGAAGGACCTGAAAGCTAGTGACGGGAGTCCAAACTAGGAGGAAGATAGCCTCCTTGATTTTAATACCTAAGTACCAGGGGGATTTAGAGATGGTGGAATTACTAATTAGACCTGTAGGGTTAATAGGAGAAGCAACGCTTAAGTTCCTGTGGTGGATCGGTTACTCTATTCTCATCCTCCTAGAAGCTATCGTGGGGATATTCACCCCTAATTTCACGAGAAAGGAGATCCTCTATCAAACCGTTCACTTAGGCTTCAACTCTCTCTTCATCGTGGTACTGACGGTAACCTTCTCTGGAATGGTCATCTCGCTTGAACTAGCTAAGGAAGCTGTCAGGTACGGTGTGGGATACATGGTGGGAGGAGGAGTAGCTATCGCTATGGCTAGGGAGTTCGGCCCAATGTTAACGGCCATCGTCCTCAGTGGTAGAGTAGGCTCAGCGATAACAGCTGAGATATCAACCATGAAAGTAACTGAACAGCTAGATGCTCTAGAGACCTTAGGGGTAAACCCGGTAAGGTTCCTGATGACTCCCAGGCTTTTAGCTAACCTATTCTCAATTCCGATGATAACTCTGATCGCTGAGATCTCAGGTACCTATGGCGGATACCTAGTTGCTAACGCATACGCGGGGATAACTAAACAGATCTACATTGACTCAATACACCAGTTCCTAGCACCTTGGGACGTCTGGGGCGGGTTAATAAAATCCCTGGTGTTCTCTCTCATAATCACTGTGATCAGTGGTATGATGGGTTTCACATCTAGTAGGGATGCTTACGGTGTAGGAAGAGCAACAACCGCCTCAGTGGTCTGGGCGATAATAACGATATTCATCGCTAACTTCTTCTTGAGTTATCTGCTGTTCGGCTGAGAGTTAAATGAACGGATAAAAGGAGGCGAGGAGTTTGAAGGATTTAGAGAGATACCGAGAAGCGCTAGTGAAGAGATTCCTCAGATACGTCAGCGTAAACACCCAGTCAGACGAGGGATCAGATACCACTCCAAGCACACCTGGTCAGCTTGAGCTAGCCAAGCTCCTTAAAACTGAACTGGAATCCTTAGGACTTCAGGAAGTGGAGCTAGATCCTAACGGTTATCTCTACGCTACCCTACCCTCTAACAGGGAGATTGATTTTACCATTGGGTTCCTAGCGCACCTGGACACCTCACCTGATGCACCTGGTGGACCAGTGAGAGCTAGGATAGTAACGTTTAAAGGTGAGCCAATTGAGTTAGGAGATGGAAAGTACTTAGATCCAGAGATGTTTCCAGTACTTAAGAACTACCTAGGCCAAGAACTGATCATTACTGATGGGACAACTCTACTAGGTGCAGATGATAAAGCTGGGATAGCAGAGATAGTTACAGCTATCCAATACCTAATAGATCACCCTGAGTTTCCCAGGCCTAGGATAAGGATAGCCTTTACCCCGGATGAAGAGATAGGTAGAGGTATGGACAAGTTTGATCCCGTAAAGTTTGGTGCTAAATACGCTTACACGGTTGACGGTGAGGGCTTAGGAACCTTAGAGTACGAAACCTTCAACGCAGCCAGTGCTACCTTTAGAGTTAAGGGAGTAAATGTCCATCCAGGATATGCTAAGGGAATCATGAGGAACGCGGCTGTGATCTCCGCACAGATAGTCAACCTACTTCCCAGAGCTGAGTCTCCAGAGTACACAGAGGGTAGAGAGGGTTTCTTTCACGTAACCAGTTTAAGAGCTAACGTTAGCCAAGGAGAGGTAAAGTTACTAGTTAGGGATCACGATAAAGTTAACTTCCAGAGGAGAAAGGAGTTTTTGAAGAGGATAGAATCTTTATTAAAGCATCAGTACGGAGAGGATAGCGTCTCCTTAGAGATCAAGGATACATACTATAACATGAGGGAGATCATAGAGAAGTTCCCAGAGGTGATTGAGAAGGCAAGGGAAGCGATAAGGGAAGCAGGTTTAACGCCACTGGAGAAGCCGGTGAGAGGAGGTACCGATGGAGCGAGGTTAAGCTTCATGGGAATTCCTACACCGAACATCTTCTCTGGTGGACATAACTTTCACGGCCCTTACGAGTTCCTACCGATAGACTCTGCCCTGAAAGGGACAGAGGTAATCCTAAACCTGATCAAGCTATGGGCAGGGTGATCCTGAGAAATATTTTTTTATTTCAACTTCATCATTTTTAGAGTTCTACTGTACTGGCTCTTTAGCTTGAAGTCAAAATTTCTCCTTTAGAACCTCTCAAGAAACATTCACATCCCTTAAAAAGATATCTCACATAAGCAGAAACCATTTAAGAGGAAGCGCTATGTCCCTTTCCTCCAGCTGATAGTTCTCCAAGCTATTACTTAAAAGGATTCCATAAGCTCGCTTTCCCACTAGTTTTAGCTGAG
>JALUEN010000230.1 GCA_027052755.1 bacterium
TCTCAGGGTCCCCTGATGGAGTCCCAGCCATCCCAGAATTAGCCATATTCAATACCCCCAATACTGGAGTCAAGAAAATTCTCAAAAAGTATCAATATCTCCAATTCCTAAATTTATCAAAAGGATAAAAATTCCCTTCAAAATATTTGATATTTTTTAATTTTTTAGCTTAAGCTTTTATCTCCTCAGCTCTCTCCACCTTGAACAGGATGTCATCCCACGGGTGTCTGTAGAGTGGTGAACCTAACCTCTTCTCATCCAGTATATGTCCTATTATACCTATAGATCTACCTAGGACGAATAGAGCGTTCAAGGTACCTGCTTCAATGATCTCATCTATCTCCTGAGATTTGTAGCCTAAGCTGTACAGGAGGTCAACGAACAGGACTCCTATCGTACCGTCCACGTTGAGGATCAGGTTCTCCTTCTTAGCCGTGGTAACCTTCTCAACTCTAAGCGCGTAGTCAAGCAGATCAGTTCTGGGAAAATGAGTTCTAGCGTAGTTCTTCAGAAACTCCACTCGTTTATCAGGGTTCCTCAAGCTCTTTATCCTGTGTCCGATACCTGGGATCAGTATCTTCCTCCTCTTCATCTCCTCAACGAACTCATCTGGCTCAAGCCCGCTCTCATAAGCCCACTTGAAGTAGTGAGCAGCTCCATCAATAGCTCCTCCGAACCTAGGACCTATGGTCAGGAGACCGCTAGCCAGTGAGGATACCAGGTCTTTGCCTGCCCTAGAGGTTATCCTACCTACGATAGCACCGGAAACCGCTGGACCGTGATCAGCTACCACTTTAATAACCAGCTCTATGAAATCAGTAGCCCATTTAGGGAACTTCTTCTTGAACCACAACAGGCTTATGATATCACCTATTGAGAAGTTATTCTCTAATATCTCAGTGAGTCCGTAACCAGCGTAAACTGGCTCCTCGCCCCTGTCATCTGATATAGTACAGGTGAAGTTTGTAGCCTTCCTGACAAGGCCTTTCTTCTTAGCCTCAGCGAAGTCCATGGGGACGCTCTTAGGTTGAACCTTCTCCTCCACATCCTCTGGGTTAAGACCAGTCAGGTTCTTAAAGGTATCCCTTATTAGTTTAGGGAGGTCATCAAAGGAGTCAGGTACCAAAGCACCAGCCTCCTTAAGAGCTCTGTTCTTCTCCTCAGCTGTCTCCAGCTTTGAGCCTGCCCTAGCTCCAGCGTGTCCGAACTGAACCTCCCCGCCTAGAACCCTAGCCACAGTTCCTATACACCAGGCGATGACCGGTTTCTTTATCAGACCACTCTTAATAGCTTCTACTACCTTGTACTCCAGCCTACCACCGATCTCCCCCAACATCACTATGAATTTCACTCTTGGGTCCTTCTCAAACCTAAGGATGTGGTCTAAGAAGTCAGATCCTGGGTACCTATCACCACCGATAGCGATACCCTCTACTATACCATCGCTGTTCCTAGAGATCATGTTGGCTAGCTCGTTAAATAGACCTCCAGATCTAGTAACCAGTCCTACACTACCAGGCCTGTAGAGCTTTGAAGCTATTATGTTCTCTATCGTTCCTCCGCTGTTAGCGATCCTGAAGGCTCCAGCCGATATCCCTCCAACGGTAGCTGGACCTATGATAACCTTGCCTAACCTCTTAGAGAGAATCGCTAGCTCCCTCTCCAACCTCTCAGGGATTCCCTCAGCGGTTATGACAATAGTCCTTATATGAGGTATATCAAGAGCTTCCTTTGTAACGGAGTAGGCTGTTCTGAAGGATGCGAAGTTTATGAGGACATCAGCGTTAGGGTGCTTCTCGGCAGCCTCCTTCAGATCCCTGTAGACCGGTATCAGGACCTCATCAGTTCCGAAGAAGAATTTCTGGTACTTCCTCTCAGTGGTAGGTGCGACGATAGCGGCAATACTAGGTATCTCTCTGTTAGCCACGTAGTCGTAGTCTAACATCCTCTGTATAGCTCTAACGTTCATGTTCCAGAATATAGCCTGAGTCTTAGGTGTGAACAAGAGGTAATCCTCAACCTGAGGTTTCTCCTTCTCCTTTAGCTCCATCACCAAAACCCTCCTTTTGATCTATTATTTTCAATCTATTTTTACAAGTCTTTAAACCTTCGCGTTCTCGTACTTTTTAAGCTCCTCTATAGCCATCCTCACGATGTTGGTCATGTGAAGCTCAGGACCATAAACCTCTATAGGAAGCCCTAGCTTCTCACATGCCTCCTTTATCTTCTTTAGACCAGTCTGATAGTTAGGTCCACCACGTCTCACGTAGATCTTAACACCTACCTCTTTCAACTTATCCGCGTACTCCCTGAGAGCCATTATTATACCATCAAATGTCTTAGCGACATCGGTGAAGTTAGCGATAGCACCACCTATTAGTAGGATCTTAGGCCTTCCCTTAGGGTCCTTCTTACGGGTCATCAGGTCAAGTATCGTCTTAGCGTAGAGATAGGTCTCAGTAGTTGACGGGTTACCACTGTACTCACCATAGGTAGCCATCTCATGAGCGTATCCAAGATCAGCTATGGTATCAGCGTAAACAACAGAAGCTCCTCCACCGGCTACCAGGGTCCATATAACACCATCAGGGTTAAGGACCGTTAACTTAAGGGAAGCTCCAGATTTCTCGTCAAGTTCCTTTATGAACTTCTCCTCTGGTGTAGGAACCCTCCCAAACGGAGCAGGGAACTCTATGTCACCCCAGAGCTTGCCTACCAGGAAAGCAGCCGTGTCATCCAACCTAGCCACTGTATCCATTGGGAAGAAGTACTCCCCCTTAAAGGTAAATGGGTTCAACTCAAGGTAGGTGTAGTGCAGATCCCTGAAAAACCTGTACAAGCCTTTAGAGAGGTCCAGGACCTTTTCCTTATCCTCCTGGAACTCAGCGGTAAACGTAGAGCTTATCAGCTCCTCTATCGCTTTATCTATTTCATCATCAGTTGCCAGAGCAGGGATCAGAACATCCTTAACCTTATCCCAGTTCTCCTCTATGTAGATACCGCCCCACGGGGAAGCGTATACCCTATCGCCCTCCTCCTCCATGGTCATCGCTAGGTAGTACTCCCTATCATGCTCTACAAATGGCTCTACTATGAAGTGGGTTAACCTTCCCTTAACACCGCTTATCTCAACCTCCGAGTTCATCTTCTCCTCAATCCATCGCTTAACCTCATCCCATCTCTTCTTAGCGAATACTAGGCCATGCTTTCCTCTTTTTCCAAAGAGCTGGTCAGGTTTTGCAACTAGGAGTTCCTCAGTTAACCAGGGATGCTCCTTAGGTAAGCTCTCCAGGTCTGTCTCAGGTGAGATCAGTACCGCCTTAAACTGGTACTTTAAGTTCTCTGGCATGTACTTCTCCCAGTGGTTAGCGAGCATCTTCTTAGCGTGATACTCCCTTATCGGTCTCTGCGCCATATACCCGCACCTCCTTAAGCTTGCGATAATTCAGCTGACTTACGATAATACTCACACTCACTTGAGAGAGGACAAAGGGAACAGCGTGGATTCTTAGCTTTACATATGTCTCTTCCAAACCTTATGATCATCACGTGAAGTCTCTTAAGTTTCTCAGCTGGGAGTTCAGCAGACTCAATGAACTGAGACAGTTTCTCAGGGCTGGAAAACTTTCCGAACCAACCTAACCTGTTAATCACCCTGAAGATATGTGTATCCACAGGGAAGAAAGGCATCCCGTACTGGAAGGATAAGAAGACTCTAGCTGATTTAGGCCCTATCCCTGGTATCTCCATCAGGGACCTCAGAGCCTCTGAGGGCTCCATATCCCTCACCCTCAGCAGGAGATCCCTGTTCTCAATAACCCTAAGTATGGTCCTGGCCTTCTGAGTCTTCATACCCGATATAGCTATAGCTTCTCGTATCCTCTCCTCAGGAAACTGAAGGAGGTTAACTAGATCTCCACCGGAGAGCTCCTCTAGGTTCTGGAAGGCTTTCAGAGCTAGTTTGTCATTGGTGTTCTGAGAGAGAATTATCCTGATCATTCTCTGAAGGGGAGTCATCTCCCCCTTACTGATGATTATTGACTCCTCTAAAGGTAGTGAACTTAGCTTAGAGTAAAGCGTAGAAAGCCTCTCCTGGATAGAGGGGATCAGCGATGTATCCGATTCCCTCTGGTTCATCTCATAGAACCCCTTAGCTCCTGATTAAACCTCTATAAAGGTAGGTTCTGCGATAATCCTTATTCTATAAGAAAACCCTATTTCCTTTATCTCGACAACTTATCTCTAGGCTTCCCCCCTAACCCTAGCCGGAACCCCAAAAGCCTTAGACTTTGGTGGTATATCCCTAACCACGGCGCTACCAGCTCCTATCAGGCTCCACTCTCCTATCCTAACTCTAGGGATACAGGAACTACCTATACCGATGAGGGTCCCTGAACCTACGTACACCTCCCCTCCTAACGTAACTCCAGGAGCTATGTGAACCCAATCCCCTATAAAGCAGTCGTGATCTATAGATGCCTTAGTGTTAACGATAACCCCTCTACCTATCTTAGAATCCACGCCTACGTAAGCAAGTGGTCCTACAAAAGATCCAGGTCCTACCTCACTCTCAAGGACAGCAGTGGGATGAACTACCGTAATCCAAGATAGCCAGCTATAAGTGGTATAGATCTCTGATCTCAGTCTATTATCTCCTATCGCCACGTGAAGACCTAATAGGGAGAACCTAGAACTTAGCCGGGATATCACCTCTCTAGAGCCGAGAACCCGAAAACCCGCTACCTCAGCTCCGATCTTAGATGGATCGTCATCAAGGACTATAACCCTTTCTATGAGCTCATCTATCTTGTATTGAGATAAGCTCTCCCTGATAGCTCTCAGAACTACCTTACCGTGTCCACCAGCCCCTATTACGATAAGAGCTCCTCCACGCTCAAAAAGTTCCTGAAGCCTCATTTAACATTATCACCGCTTTCTTGAAGCTCTCCAGGTAATGAGTAATATATCCCCTCTCCCTTGAGGACATAAACAGGTGTCATAAGGATAAGCTTCAGGTTGAGGGGAAACGACCTCCTCTTAACGTATTCTAGATCAAGCTCTAAACGTTTTTCCCAAGATATAGCGTTTCTGCCGGATAGCTGAGCTAAACCAGTTATACCAGGTTTCACGCTTACCCTAAGTTTTCTCGCTTCTTCTGAAAAGCTTAGATGCCTAGATGGTATAGCGGGCCTAGGTCCTACGAAGCTCATCTCCCCCTTTAGGACGTTAAAGGCTTGAGGTAGCTCATCTAAAGACCACCTTCTGAGGAACTTCCCTACCCTAGTTTCCCTAGGATCGTTCTCAACTGTATAAGCGCCCAGCCTATCCTTAAAGGCTCCTCTCCTCATCGTCCTCAGCTTATCCATGAGAAAGAGCCTCTCATTTAACCCGACTCTAAGGGACTTGAATATTGGAGGACCACCATCCTCTAGGAGATACCAGAAAGCAACTAATATCAATAGTGGAATCAGGAGGAGCATTACTAAGTAGCTCAGTGATATATCAAGTCCCTCAATGAGAAGCTCCTCAAATTCCCTTAAGTTGAAGTTAAGTTTCATCTTCTGTTACTTACTCAATGGGGTAGTCTCCTTGTACTTAGGGAAGAGGATCTCCTTTCTGGAAACCCTGTAGATCTCAGGTCCTCTTCCTGGTGAAGCCAGAGCTATCTCTCTTAGGGCTTCAGGGGAAGTAACCTCAAAGCCTAAGAGCTGAAACACCTTTTCTGAGGTGGATGGGAGTATGTGGTAGAGCAAACCTGCAGCGACCCTAATGCTCTCCAGCAGCTCCCAGAGCGTAGCGCTTAACTCTTTCCTCTTATTCTGTTTATTAAGCTCCCATGGTTTCCTAGCTTCCACTAAAGCGTTAGCCCTATCCACTAACTCCATAACCTTAGATATCGCCATAGAGAACCTGAAGTTCTGAAACTCTCCTTCAAATCCTCTCACTGCCTCATCTGCTACCTCACCAAGGGTGTAATCACCTTCTCTATGAACCTCTCCCCCTAAGTACTTGATAGCCATCGCTATAGTTCTAGAAACCAGATTACCCCAGTCATCAGCTAGCTCGTTGTTATACCTGCTGATAAAGCTCTCCGGGCTAACCTCCACATCCTGACCAAATGAGCCCTCCCTGAGCAAGTAGTACCTCAGCGCATCGGGAGGAAACCTATCAAGGATATCCCTGAGTGTCAGAGAGAAACCTCCCTTGGATTTAGATATCTTCTGACCTCCACTGACCAGCCAGCCGTGAGCCACTATTTTCTTAGGTAGCTCAACTCCTAATCCCATAAGCATAGCTGGCCATATAACAGCGTGGAATCTCAGGATATCTTTACCTATCAGATGTATATCAGCGGGCCAGTACTCAAGGTATCGTTTATCAGGGTATCCGATAGCGCTGAGGTAGTTAATGAGAGCATCAAACCAGACGTATATGACGTAGTTCCCTTCCTCAGGGAGTCTTATACCCCAGTCCACCTTCCTCCTAGTGATACAGAGGTCGTTCAATCCTCCCTTTATAAATGAGACGGTCTCGTTGTACCTACTCTCAGGGAAGATGCTCTCAGGGTGTTTCTCGTAGTATTTCAAGAGCTGATCTCCGAAAGCTGATAGCTTGAAGAAGTAGTTCTCTTCTTGGACCCACTGAAGGGGTCTCCTACACTCCGGGTTAGGACAAAGCTTGTCCTCTCCTACCTGAGAAGGTGGCCAGAAGGTCTCACAGTATATGCAGTACCAACCCTCGTAAACCCCTTTGTAGATGTAGCCTTTCTCCTTCAGGGTCTCAAAAACTTTAATCACAACCCTCCTATGTCGCTCCTCTGTGGTCCTGATGAAGTCGTTATACTCTATCCTAAGGGATTTCCAGTACTCCTTAAACCTCTGAGCTAGCTCATCAACGTACTCCTGAGGATCCCTTCCCAGCTCCCTAGCGGTCTTCGCCACCTTCAAGCTGTTCTCATCAGTTCCTGTGAGGAAGAAGACCTTTTCCCCACGAAGCTTATAGTATCTAGCTATAGCGTCAGCTGTGATAGTGGTGTAAGCTGTACCTATATGAGGTTCAGCATTTGGGTAATATATAGGAGTGGTAATGTAAAACGCCTTCACCTTGGATCCCTCCTTTTCAATCCTCGCTAACTATCTCAACCCATGAGTTAGAGGTCTCCCATATCTCCAGCTTAAATATCCTCATCCCTTTCTCTAGAAGTTCTCTCTCCCTCAAGAGATCCTCAATTCTCTCCCATAAGTAAATCCCGATCCTCTCAGCAGTAGGGTTCTCTAAAATCTCATTTAGATATCGGTGATCAAGCTGGGAAGTAGCTTCTCTGAGGATATCTCTCAGGAGCCTGAAGTCAAGTACTAGTCCATCTTCTCCTAGAGGTCCCTCTATACCTAGCACTATTTTATAGTTGTGTCCGTGGAGCGGCTCACCAAGAACTGAGTGAGCTGAGCTGACCTCTAAAGTCCTATAAACCCTTATCTTTCTCACATGAGACACTAGTTATCCTCCTTCATAGCACTGTTAACCGCCATGATAACCTCTTGAAAGTCAAAGGGTTTCGTGATGTAATCGTACACACCTATATTAATAGCCTCCTCCAAGGTCTCCTTGAAGTCTGAGACCGTAAGCATGATAACCTTGACCTCGCCTAGTTTTCCCATTTCCTTCAGTTTCCTCAGGACCTGGAGGCCATCCATCTCAGGCATCATGTAATCAGTGATGATTAGGTCAACAGGTCTATCCTGGAGGATCTCAAGAGCTTCCCTTCCGTTTGAGGCAGTGAGCACCTCATATCCCTCTGCCTCAAGCACCCGCTTCAAGAGGTAGGTTATGCTCTCCTCGTCATCAACAACCATTATTCGCCCTCTAGAGCTCATGGTCCCTAATCCCCCTAGGTAGATCTCCTAGAAGCTCTCGTTTTTATAGGTATAGTAGCCACGATAGCTAGCTCCCTTGAGTCTATCTTCTCAAAGGATATATCCATGTTATCTGGATCTATATCAACGTACTTAGAG
>JALUEN010000231.1 GCA_027052755.1 bacterium
CCTCTGTCGGTACATCGCGTAGCTCTGTATTCGGTAGGAGCTGAGCTACGCCTAACCTGAGAAGTGATTTCTCTAATGGAGGTAAGGTGCTCCACCTATGTGGCTCTATGAACTCTAAGAGGAGCGAGTCAATCTCCTTTAACCTGGTTAAGGTTATCTTCAGTAATTTAAAGCTGAATGACTCCTCTTCTATACCGTAATCAGAGAGGATATCTGAGAGTAAGCCATTAATAAAGCTCTCAGGATCTTCGCCTTCTGAGACTTTAGTTAGTAATTCCCTCAGCTCTAAGTGGTACAGGACATTGAGAGCCTTCTTTCTCTCGTTTCTCCTGTTGTTGCGTCTGGGCAGCTCTAACCCCTCTAAGGGAATACCTAGGACCTTCTCCTCTCGCTCTGTCATGGTTTTCCCTCCGCTTAATTAGGTAGTTTTTATGAAATACCCACTTAGAGCCATATCTAAGAACTTTGTAGTATATCTACCGGTTACAAACTCTTCAGTGGAGATAACCTTCTTCAGGAACTCAATGTTCGTTTTCAGACCAACTATCTCTATCTCATCTAATGCCCTGTGAAGTCTTGATATGGCTTCTAACCTGTTCTCTCCCCATACTATCAGCTTAGCTATCATGCTGTCATAGTGAGGAGGTATCTCATAGCCTGGATATATGTGAGTATCTACTCTAACGCCGAATCCCCCTGGGAGTTTCAGCCACTCTATCTTACCAGCTGACGGCAGGAAGTTGCGCTCTGGATCCTCTGCTGTTATCCTAACCTCTATCGCGTGTCCTCTCCTCATTATGGACTCCTGAGGAGGTAAGCTTCTACCGTTAGCTACCATGAATTGCAATTTTACCAAATCCATACCTGTTATCATCTCGGTTACTGGGTGTTCAACTTGTATCCTGGTGTTCATCTCAATGAAGTAGAACTTCTTCTCCCTAACATCATATATAAACTCTATGGTACCGGCGTTAACATATCCCATATGTGAGACTAGAGAGACCGCTTGACTGTATAGCTCCTCTCTAACCTCCTCTGGAATGTTAGCTGGTGATTCCTCTATTATCTTCTGATACCTCCTCTGAGCTGAGCACTCCCTCTCAAATAAGTGTATAGCGTTACCGTGGGTATCACCGAACACCTGGACCTCAACGTGTTTAGCCTCTGGTATGTACTTCTCCAAGTATAGTGTGCCTGATCCAAAAGCTACCTTGGATTCCATCTGAGCTCTCGGAAACTGTTCCTCAAGCTCAGTATCAGAGTTGACTATCCTCATACCTCTACCGCCGCCGCCAGCAGATGCTTTTATTATCACTGGATATCCTATCTCTCTGGCCCATCTCTTAGCTTCCCTGATATCCTCTAGTCCAGGTGAGCTGGGTAGCAGGCTTACACCTGCTTTAGATGCTATGGCCTTAGCTTCCAGCTTATCTCCCATTGCCCTGATGTGTTCGGGTTTGGGACCTATGAACCTTATATCATGGCTCTCCACGATCTCAGCGAACCTCCAGTTCTCTGCTAGGAAACCGTATCCTGGATGAAGCGCATCTGAGTTAGTTAAGAGCGCAGCTGAAATAATGTTGGGAACGTACAGGTAGCTCTTTGAGGGTTGAGGAGGACCTATACAGATAGATCTATCCGCTAATTTAACGTGTAGCGACTCCCTGTCTGCAGTTGAGAAGATTGCTACGGTCTCTAAACCTAGCTCTTTAGCAGTTCTAATAATCCTAACTGCGATCTCGCCTCTATTCGCTATTAACACTCGCTTCATAGATCATCCTCTCCTGAAGGGATTTACTAAGGAATTCGCTACACTTTATTTCTCCTCCTACTCACTTAAGTACAGTATTCCCCTAGGTGTTACTAGGAGTACTCGGTTATCTGACACTTTGAGAGAGGAGAGAGAGGGTGTACCTAATGAGTTCCCTAGAGAGTACTTGTAAAAGGTCTCGTAGATAGATTTCCGCAGATTTTTAGCGTCTTGACCTGAGAGCTTCCAGGATTTGATAAGTTTCTCGTTCTCATAGAGTTTTAAGACGACCTCTTCTGGCCCTGTGTAATCTATTGTTAGGGCTTTTTTTCCGTTTGCTCCCACTACCTCACCTGAGTAACTGCCTATCTCCTGACATCTCTCCTCTCCGTAAACTAGCTCACACCTCCAGAGCTGTTCCCTAGCTGAACGGTGATATCTCAGGG
>JALUEN010000232.1 GCA_027052755.1 bacterium
ATCCAGCAAGAGATCCTGAAGTTTCTTAGACCAGAACTCCTAAACCGAATTGATGAGGTTATCGTGTTTAAACCCCTGTCTAAGGAAGCAGTTAGAGATATAGTTAGGATGCAAATTAAGGAGATAGCGGACAAGCTAAAGGACCAGGGAGTGAAACTTGAGGTTACAGATGAGGCAGTTGACCTGATAATATCCGAGGGTTACAGCCTAGAATTTGGGGCTAGGAACATAAGGAGGACGCTTCAGAGACTTCTAGTTAGCCCATTAGCACAGAGGATACTTGATGGAGAGATACAGCCCGGTGATAAGGTTAAGGTAGTAGTTGATAACGGTCAGCTTAGTTTTGAGCGAGTTTCTAGTGAACCTAGCGACTCAAACCTCGGTACACTACCAGGCTAAGAAATAACTAACAAAGGGGAAGGTGATAGAGATGGGAGCTTCAAGGTTAGTAAGAGGGCTTCTAATCATCTTCTTAATGATTACCCTATTTAGCTCTGGATTACGCATCTCCAATGCCTCAGAGAAAAGTTCTATGCAAACTAAAGCTAAAGTGGAGAAAACTTACCTCTTATTCTTCTTCTCTCCAAGATGTCCTCACTGTAGAAGAGCTCACCCATTTATAGAGGATTTAGCTAAGAGGTACAAGGGCAAAGCAGACATAATCTTCATTAATGTCCTAGAGAACACCGAGCCCTTCCTCAAAGTAGTGCAGTACTACGGAAGTAGGCCAGCTGTTCCATTCATAGTTATCGGTGATAAGGCCCCTATCATAGGCTATAGAGACGCTGAGACTACTGGCGCCGAGATAGAAGAGACTCTTAAGAACTGTATAAGCGATCCACAATGTGTACTACCTAGCGAGGTTAAAGAGATCCTACAGAATTATGGAATACTAAGGGGAAAATCCCAAGTAAAAAAAAAGAGCTGAAGGACGCCAGCACAGAGGCCCAGCGAACAGCTAGCTCGCTTGAGAGTAAACCAGAGGAGAAATCCCTGAGGCATATCCCGGAGCACTTGAGATCTGTTTTCAGGAAGTACTCCCCAGAGAAGAGCGGTTTGCTAATCTTCACGGTAGTTATAGCAGCTTTAGACTCAATAAATCCTTGCGCCTTCTTCATTCTCCTATCCCTATTAAGCCTCTTGCTTCACGCTAGGTCAAGGAAGAAGCTATTAGTTGTAGGGGTGATATTCGCGCTAACCTCTGGGATAATATATTTTGCTTACATGTCAGCTTGGCTGAACCTGTTCTTAGCTTTCAAGGGGATAAAGTACGTGAACCTGATAGCAGGATTTATAGCTTTGATCATCGCTTTCATCAACATCAAGGAGTACTTTATCTTCAAGAAAGGCCCCAGTTTAACTATACCAGATGAAGCTAAACCCGGTATCTTCCAGAAGATGAGGGGATTACTATCCTTAGAATCCCTACCAACCCTGATAGTAGCTACGGTGCTACTAGCGATAACTGTGAACTTATATGAGCTGTTATGTACCCTCGGCTTCCCAATGGTTTATACTAAGATACTGACAAACTTAAACCTCCCACTGTGGAAGTACTATACGTATCTAGTGATCTATAACG
This sequence comes from bacterium, assembly GCA_027052755.1. Classification (GTDB taxonomy): domain Bacteria; phylum DRYD01; class DRYD01; order DRYD01; family JALUEN01; genus JALUEN01. Next base: position 1,583 of record JALUEN010000232.1, read on the forward strand.
CGATATATATCCTCCCACTTCTAGCTATAGTGCTGATAACCGCTATCACGCTAGGGAGGAAGAAGCTAAGTGAGTTAGAGGGAAGGCTTCTCAAACTCCTTTCAGGCTATCTAATGCTTAGCTTAGGCGCCTCCCTTATCTTCATACCAGATGCTCTTGAGAACTTGACCTCAAGCATAGGATTGATCCTCATAGCGATAGGGCTGACAGGGATAACCTACTTAGCTTTTCCAGGAAGCTCTAGAGGTAATTAGATAGGATATCCTTAATGGATGGACCATCCTTAAACTCAGAGTAGATCTCCTGAAGCCTCTGAGCAATCTCACTTAGCTTTTCAGGAGAGCTAATAAGGCGCTCTAAAGCACCTGCTAGTTCCTCAGGAGAGAACCTACCTCTGAACTCAGGAACGATCTCCTGATTCGCTAGTATATTAGGTAAGGCTACGTAGTTAAAGCTCTTCTCCATCTTGAGGATCAGCATCCGCTTTAAGGGTTTCCCAAGGTTAAATGGTAGAAAGTCAAGAAGTCCCGGAAGACCACCTACAGGTATCTCCTCAGGCTTATGAAGTGGTAAGATAACTAGCATAGGTTTTCCCAGATG
>JALUEN010000233.1 GCA_027052755.1 bacterium
CTTTTGTCTGTAAGTTAGGTATGCTTTAACTAACTCAAGAAGATCGTTAGTGCTGGAGTAAACAAAAGTGTATTTAGGGAAGATCCTGTTCAAGTTCTCCCTGAAAAGCGGGTCATCGGGAGTTGTAGTACAAATTAAGTAACCGTATTGAGGGTGATTACCTACCACTAGGCAATTGTACCGCTTTATAGTGGCTAGCGGGAGATGTTGATTTAGTTCTACAATTGTCTGTAAGGAGATGCTTTTGAGATCTACAGCAGGTAATTCAGTGATCTCTGAAATAACTTGGAATATCTTGTCCCTGGAAACTCCTAGAAATATAAGAGCGTCAATGATATCCCCTTTAAGCTTTACTAGGGCTTTATCTAACTTGGGTAGATCACTCCTCTTTAGAAGCCTCATCTCTAGCAGTTTCTTTACTATCTTCGGAAAGAACTTCTCAGGTACTTTCATCTCTATTCCCTCCTCAGCTCTCCTCTAGAAGCACGTTAGGATAATGGAAGACTTCTCCATCTCTTACTAGTATCACATCAAAGCTCATATCATAACCTGAGTACTCCCTGTGATATTTCATAAAGGCTCTGATCGCTCTTTTGAGGTAAGTTATTTTCTTTTTATCAATTCTACCTGCTAAATCCTTCAAATCGGCAGATTTACTAGATGAGCCTTTTACCTCTATGAAGTGGATACACCTTTGCTTTAAGGCGATTATATCAAGCTCATATTGTCTCCATCGCCAGTTAGTGTATAGTACTTTGTAACCTTGTCTTTTAAGGTAATCTACAGCTCTATTCTCAAATTCCTCTCCCTTTCTCATTATCTATTCTCCTTTTGGTTAAGAGCTAAGCCACTTATCAAACGTTTTAAATATATCGCCTAGGAAACCTAAGGGCGAGTTTGGTTTTTGTGGTGTGATCTTTACGTATTTATCTAGATACCACCACCAGTGTCGGGTAGGAGGGCGTAAACTCCACTGATATTGTCTGAGCTTAACTATTCCTCCTAACTCCTTGATGAAAGCTTCGCCTTTGTTTAAGAGCTCGTCATCTAGTTTCTCTAGTTTCTTGTAGAAAGGCTCCAGAAAAGGCGCTATATCCTCTTGCCCTTCCAGTTCATCTAGAACATCTTGGATTTCGCTCCTGTAGTGAAGGAGCATGGGCGCGTTGATCCCATTTCTGCCTATGTTGAGAACGAACCTCTCGTACTCGGCAATTAACTCTTCTAAATAAGATTTGTACTCATCAAAATCCTCTGGAGGTAATATTAGTCCCACTTTGCTCACCTGCCTGATCCCTAAGCTCTCTCAAACATCTTTAGTAGTATATCGTAATCCACCCTTATAACCGCTGGTCTACCATGCGGACACAAAGCTACATCCTCTAATTTTTCCTTCAGTTTAAACCAGAGGTTGAAAGCTTCCTCTATTGTTAAGCTATCGCTACCTTTTATAGCGCTCTTGCAAGCTATGTTTGAGGCTATGTGATATAATCTCTCCTCTGGCCCAGCTTTGAGGAGCTTTGCCCACTCCTCCTCACCTGATAAGTTTCCTAATCCCTTAGGAAGGGATTTTATCACTAGCTTACCATCTGAGTAGCCGTACTCAAAGCCAAAACGCTTGAGGTTTTCCTTTTCCTCTATTGCTAACTCAAGGAGATCTGATGGTAGCTCTACCTCTAGTGGTAGGAACAGCCTCTGAGAGGGAAGAGAACCTAACTTATCTATCATCTCCTTAAGCTCTAAGTAGATCAGTTTCTCATGAGCCGCGTGTTGGTCAATCAATATTACCTCTCCTTCTCTTAAGAGGGCAATAAACGGCTCCCTTAAGATTACTAGGAGCTCATCTCCTTGGATTCCCCACCTGAGACCAGGTGATGCTATTTGTGGAAGCGGTTGAGGTACTAACTCTCTCTGAGAGACCACAGATGTAAGCTTTGTATCAGAGCTTTTCTTAAAGCTCACCTGTTTTCGTTGATCAGATGAACCCCTACTTGGAGGTTTAGAAGTTCTTTCTTTAAGAGAACTAGGGATAGAGGTGCTTTTTCTTGTGTAGCTCTGGGAAACTGATACTGAGAACTTTCTCAGCTCTTCCTCTAAGGTCTTAGTTATGAAAGTTCTAACCATTATCGGTTTATAAAATCTTACCTCTAACTTCCTAGGGTGTACGTTGACATCAA
>JALUEN010000234.1:0-1149 GCA_027052755.1 bacterium
TCCATATGGAGTCCTCATCCCAGAGAAATAAGCTTCCCCTATTAGCTCTTATATCAGCTATAATAGGTGCTATCGTTGGTACCTTACTAACCTTGAGCTTATACAACTATGTAGCCAAACCTAAGGAGGAGATAATAATAAAAACTCCTTCCGCTGCCGAGAGAACCTTGATAATTAAAGGAACTGGAAATCAGATAATAGAGGCAATACGTAAAGTCTCACCTTCAGTAGTTAAGATAGAAGCTAGTACCTACACGATAGATAGCGGGTATATAAAGATACTGGAGAACCTGCTCTCTGAGGAGCTTTTAAAGGACCTGAGGAGATCACTGGAAGCTAGATCCCTAGGTTCTGGGCTTATCGTTGACTCTGATAAGGGGCTGATATTAACTAACTATCACCTGATAAAAAACGCTAAGAACATAACCGTGACCATTCCTCCTGAAGGTAGTATCGTGAAGGCTAAAGTCATTGGTTTTGACAAATACTCTGATATAGCTGTACTTCAGCTCCTTAAGACAGACCTTGACCTAATAGCTGCTCCCATAGGAGATTCAGATACGATAGTAGTAGGGGAGTGGGTAGTCGCTATAGGGAACCCGTTAGGTTTTGATCACACTGCTACAGTGGGGGTGATCTCCGCTAAGAATAGGACGATAACTATAGGAGGAATAAAGTACAGTAACCTTATACAGACAGATGCAGCTATCAACCCTGGCAACTCAGGGGGACCATTAGTTGATACCTCAGGAAAAGTCATAGGTATCAACACAGCTGTTATAAAGTACGCGCAGGGCATGGGCTTCGCTATTCCTATAAACGACGCTATGAAAGTTTACAAGGATATACTAGCCTATGGAAAGGTTAAGAGACCTTACCTGGGGGTAGAAGTTGAGGATATAGTACCAGATATTCTCAGGTTCTTAGGCCTATCATCACTTCAGGGTGTTCTCGTAGTAGACGTCAAGAAGGGAAGTCCCGCTGAGATCGCTGGGATTAAACCAGGAGATGTCATCATCTCCATAAATGGGGTAAAGGTCAAGAACAAGGACGATTTTTACACAAAGATCCTCAGCTTCAGCCCAGGTGATAAACTCTCCTTGGAGATCCAGAGATATAAACAACGCCTTTACCTTAACGTTACCTTGG
>JALUEN010000234.1:1159-7212 GCA_027052755.1 bacterium
AAAAAAGGGATTCCTGAACTTCTGTTAAATACCTAAAATTAAGAGTCATCCCTATTTACTAAGCCTATCCTGTGAGGTGTGCTAGATGACGAACCTAAAGGAGACAAGGGACCTAGAGAAAAAGGGTTTCTCTCAGAAGGTAAACCGGTCGTACCCTTTAGAGCTCAGTGGGGTTAGGCTGGGAAAGATATGCGGAGACGAATCCCCTCTTATAGTTTTAATGAGACAGAGGTACACATCATATAACCCTAACCTCAAGATAGGAGATTTCGTCCTAATTCACGATGATAGAGCTAACTCTAAGTACATAGGTGTTATAGTTAGCGAATCAAACGTATCCATGTACGAGGATGAGTACAGTATAAGAGCCAGTATCGCACACCATGATGATATCACTCACACCGAGCGAGATATCTACATCGCTAAGGAGTGGAGGATTAAACTTATAGCTAAGCTAACATCAGGTAAAGTCCTACCTCCAGATCAAGTCCCTTACAGGTTATCTGACGTTACCTACCTACCCATTGATGCTTGGAAGCTGTTCTTAAGAGATCTCCTGGCATCTGATGATAAGCAAGATAGCTGGCACCTGGGTGATTTAGAGGTAGGTTCTAAGATCTTGCCTCTGAAGATTACCTTACCTAAACACAGGATAAACGATAGGCTGGCTATTTTCATAGGGATGAGAGAACTTCTCTCAGAAACTTTACCCTCTATTTCCCTGATCTCTTCTCTGAAAAAACTCGGTTATGCCTTAACCCCTATCCTCACGGTGAAGGATATGGTTGATACGTTAGGAGGCCTGAGAAAACTCCTTAGTGAATCTGGGGGAACTATCACCCCTGGCGCTATGATAAAGGATTCCATTCCTATTCTGCTCTACTCCGAACTATCAGATGATTTTAACCGATTGAGGATACTGTCCAGCTACTCTAGCCTGATAATTGTACTAACTGACTCTGTGGATCTGAACAGAGTACTACTTAGCACCTTTAATACTAAGATCTTCTTTAAAGGAGCTTCCGTAAATCTACAAGAGATCTACGGAACAGATATACCTACACACATATTGCACCTTAAGGATTTTAACCTGCTCCTAGATGCCTTTGGTTTTCCTATGAAGCTGAACTTCTCCTCTATTTCATCTGATATTATACTAGATATCTGAGAGGAGGGAGACCGTGATCAATGAGCTAGCCATGTCCAATAAGTATAGCCTGATTATAGCCGGAGTTGACGAGCTTTGGACTAAGTCCCCTCCAGTCCAAAAACAGTTTCTTAAATTACTAAAAAAGGATATAGAGAACCGCATTAAAGCAGAGGTTGAGCTGGGAAGGGGGAGGCTATTTATAAGGCCTTATTCTAGGGAGCAACTGGAGAAACTTAGAAAAGTCTTTGGCCTGTCCTTTATAGCCCCAGCAGAAACTCTCCCCACAGATCTTAGAGCTATCATATCTAGAATAAAGGAGATAGCTCCTAACCTATCCGGGACCTTTAGGATAACTACCCACCGCTCATGGAAGGGCTTCCCTATGACCTCTATAGAGCTAAACCGGTTACTAGGAGAGGAGATCCTTAAAGTTAACCCAAACCTCAAGGTTAGCTTAAAAGAACCGGAAACTAACATACACGTTGAAATCCATAAAGACCTTACCTACCTGTACTGGGAGAGGATCAGAGGAGCAGGAGGTTTACCGCTAGGCTCTAGTGGTAGAGTGCTTATGCTCTTCTCAGGTGGGATAGATTCACCTGTAGCAACCTGGTTACTTGCTAAGAGAGGAGTGGAACCTACGCTCTTGTTCTTTAATCTAGAGGTAGGAGTACCTCAGGAACTCTTAGACGTTCACTCTATCCTCAAAGAGTGGATACCTAAGCTACCCCTGTACGAGGTGAACATCTCAGATATAGTACCCTTAATCCTTAGAAAAGTTCGCCCTGGATATAGACAGATAGTTCTTAAGATCCTGTTCTACAGGTTAGCCTCTGAGTTCGCTAAGCTCCATAACCTTGATGTGATAGCTACAGGTGAGAGCCTAGGACAGGTCTCTACACAAACCTTGAAGAGTTTAACCATATTAGATAAGGTGATAGAGGAACCTATACTAAGACCTCTCCTCTGCTTTGATAAGAAAGAGGTCATCAACCTAGCTCGCTCTATAGGTACCTTAAAGGCGAGTGAGAAGGTAAAGGAAATCTGCGCTCTAGAGAAACGCAGTAATCCATCACCTAACCAGAGGATTGCACTTGAGGAGTATGAGAAGCTAAACCTCAATCTTAAGGAGATAGTCCTCAGAGGAAGGCTTCTGAGCTATACAGATATAAAAAGTGAAAACTCTGGAGAGCTGAAGTTGCCTGAAACCTTTAAGCTAGAGGATTTTGAGATTCTTCACTTACCTGAGGATCTAGACGTGCAACCTGAAAGCTCTAAGAGATATCTACTGATATGTAAAACTGGTACAACCGCTAAAGTTATCGCTGAGCGATGGAGAGAAAGAGGTATAGAAGCCTACGCTTTAGATGAAAAAACAGCTGAGAGACTATTAAAGGGATCAAAAAAATAATAGGGGAGGGGAGTACCCCTCCCCGTGAGTCTCTCCCTTAAGTACTTATAAGGTTTATCTCTTTGCCAGCTCTCTGTCTAACATGAAGAGGCCCTGAGGGTGATCCTTGATCATCCTAAGCTTCTCAACTATGTTGTAAGTGCTAGCCTCTTCCTCTACCTGCTCCTCTACAAACCACTGTAACATGTTCTCCGTAGCCTTGTCTCCCTCTTCCTTAGCTAGATCAACAAGTTTGTAGATAGATTCAGAGATGTATCTTTCGTGGTTGTAGGCATCCTCAAAAGCCTCCAACGGGGACTTCCACTCAGTCTTAGGAGCCTTTATCTCCTTTAAGATAACCCTTCCTCTTCTGTCATAGACGTAGTTATAAAGCTTCATAGCATGCCCTATCTCCTCCTCAAACTGCTTCTTCATCCAGTGAGAGAAGCCAGGGAAGTTAATTGAATCAAAATAGGTTGCCATAGATAGGTAAAGGTAAGCAGAGAACAGTTCAAGGTTTATCTGCTCATTGAGAGCTTCCTCCATCCTCTTGCTCAGCATCTAGGTTCACCTCCTCTGATCTAGATTTTTAATTCTTCCTAATCTGTATTCAGTTTAAGTTTGTATTCTTTCTTTATTTTCTTATTCCACTAAAACCTTTAAAATCCTTCTCTATCTCCTTCTCTCAGAATTTGAAAGAGGTGCTCATAATACTCTATTCTAGCTAATGTTCTCATCGCTTTAAGGTATTTTCCATCTAGCGGACCTTCTTCTAGCTGGGAAAGTGTTCTTGAAGCCCTCTCCTTAAAATTCAGAAGCTTCGCTAATTTCAGCCATAATCTATTTAATGGATGTAGTCCCACAGCTAATTTCGCTCTGAAGGATCTTCGCTTTGAGAGATAAACCCATGCCATCCTGGCTTGTTGACGCTTCTGATTCAGGATCCCCTTCATCCACTCCCTTCTCCAAGGAGGTTTGTAGTGATAGCCTATGGCTTTGCGGTTAAAAACCCGTTTAAGCCCCAGCTCTCTTAACCTATATCCCATCTCTATATCTTCCCATCCGTATTCAGTGAACTCTTCACTGAAAAGCCCTGCTTGTATCAAATGCTCTCTTCTCACTGATACGTTACTTGTCCAGAAAAAAGAGGTGGAGAAATCCTCAGGACGCCATTTAGGGTAGGGGGGACGCTTTAACTCAGTAACGTGATTTACCCAGCCATTGACAACCAGGTTATTTGCTCTCTGGTGAGTCAGTAGATGCTCCTTTAAGAGATCCCTATCAGGCATTACATCATCATCTGTTATAAGTATTATCTCTGCATCAGTGTTCAAAATCCCCTGATTCCTAGCTTTAGAGAGAGAGGTTTTAGGGAGGTCTATGAGCTTTAAGAGATATCTAACCTTTCCAGATAATTCCTTAACCATCTCTTGAGTGCCATCAGTACACCCATCACAGATAACTATTACCTCATACCTATCATGAGCTAGCGATTGATCATCATAATACTCTAGCACTTTCCTCAAGATATCTCGCCTGTTATGAGTAGATATCTGAACTGATATAAGGGACATAGCTATACCTCCTTATAGCTCTAAAGTAAGCTTGAAACCATCTCTATTAGGCAATATAATGAACGACTTATCCCTTATAAGTTCCAAAGCTTTTTCCTTTACCTCAGGTATAATCCACCTAGGGCTAAGGTGAGTGAGAATTAGTTTAGCGCCATCAGCTAGCCAGCCTCGGCCCTTAAAATCATTGAAAGCCTCAATTATACCCCTTAAATCTAGATGAGGAGTCTCCATCTTCTCACCAAGGGGTAAAGGGCAACCTAAAATAACTGCCTTCATCTTTCTCTCCTCACATTTAGAGGATAGTATATCTAAAAGCTGATCTGAGAAGTCCTTGAAGTCTGACATGTAAAACACATAGAATTTACTAAAACTTATTAGGTAACCTAGAGCTCTGCCTTTATAGTCCGCGTATAAGTTTGAAGAGGGATGTCCAGTGGGTAGGGGAGTGATCGTGATACCTGAGTTGGGCAGGGTAGTCTCCTCTCCCTCTCTCACGACCTTCAAGATTATCTTAGCCGGACTTACACCTCTTATGATAAATCCATCAGAGGTCTCAGTTATCTCCGGATTACCCCTGAATCTCCTCATAATTGTTAGATAGCTTTCTATGAGATCCTCACCAGCGAAAACGTATAGATCCTTTCTCTGGAATTCCTCATCTAGTATAGCGTATTTTCCTATCTTGTAAGTGGCTATTAGTTCTGGGTGAAAGTGGTCCTTATGACCATGCGTGAACAGGTTATATTTGATCTCTGAGAGCTTCACACCGCTCATAGCCAGTGAGTAGTTTATATCCGGGGGGTTATCTATCAGTATACCACCGAATGGGGTCCTAAAAAAAGTAGCCGTGTTTTTCCTGTCATATACCCCGTAAGGAGTAATGTGCACAGGTTCTCCTCCACCAGTTCCTAGTAAGATGATATCCACCTTCATAAATCTCACCACCTCTCCTTCAGTTCTTAGCTATCCTTTGAGAACCTGTAAACGTATATAGTGGTCTCCTCATCATCAGGCGCTAAATATAGGTCGGCATATGAGCAATCCTGAGAAAGGTAGAGGTAAGCTGGATTCCAAGTTAAGATTCTACCCTTTGAGCTAACTAGTGTAAAAGGGAAGCTTACTATCGCTTTAAAGTCTCTAGTGAAAAGGGTAAGCCCTCCTAAAACATACTGAGTCTTCAAGCTAGGATACTCTAAAGTTAGTTTTCTTATTCCTGAGGCAAAGAAAAGCTCTTTATCTCCTATATTTCCTAGGTGTCCACCATCCTGAAACTCAACGAACTTAAATGGGTTTATCCCTTCATCAAGTAGTATACCGCTCTCGTCCCAGGTATAATACTTATAACTTCCCCAGGAAAGACCTATTATGGTTCTCTTAGAGCTTCGCTTAGAAACTAAAAGAGCTCCGATATGATCGTTAGCGATAAAAGCTTCGCTTAACCTTCCCATTCGCAAACTGTACTTGTAGATGATTGATCTACCTCCCGGCCTATACTCAGCTAAGGGAATCCATAAGTTGTCGCCATCAAAATCTATCCCACCTGGGTGGAAAATTAAGCTACCTTTTATAGTTTTCCTTAAAGTGATATCTTCTAAGAGATTACCGCTTGAAGAGATCTTAAATAAGTGCCCCATCTTAGAGTCCGAATCTACTGAGGTTAAGAAGAAGGTACCTGAGACTTTGTAAAGCCCCTGAGGGTGATAAGTCCTGAACTTAAGGGGAATCTCTGCTTTTAACTTAGGTGTTTTGAGAAACAGAGATCTTAAATCGCTTACTCTACATCTCAGAGAGCTAGCTGTGGCGACTTCAAAGGAGAGGAGGGTAGTGAGGATGAAACTTAAGAGAAGCTTAAGGATTAATGATCTCGTTCTCATTAAGGCTCACCTCCATTCTAACGACCATATCGGTAAGGGGTGTAGATTAAGTTAAACTTAAAGTT
>JALUEN010000234.1:7222-7880 GCA_027052755.1 bacterium
CTCTCTACCTGGTTGAATTAAACCTCGGAAACCTCCAGATAGAGAAGGGGTAATATCCAAGGTCTGCCACTTGCCATCTATGAAAACCTCAACCCAGGAATGTGCAGACTTACTGTTCTGAAGATCTCTTAAAGCTCGTCTAGAGCTTAAGTCCAAACCCCATAAGGCATAGCCGTTAACCACTCGTGCTTTTATCCCTTTAGCTCTAAGGATAGCAGTAGCTAAAGCGGCAAAATCCTCACAAACTCCTTCACCTGTCTGGATTAACCTCTCTACACTCCTAGCTCTCCTCCCATATCTGTAACTAGCTAACGTAGCTCTAAGCGGAGTCATTATACGTTTGAGATACTCTGCATCGCTCTCATTCGGTTCTCTATCTGGGATCCTGCTAAGTATTCCTTTTAAGGCGGAGGAATTGTAATTTAAGCCAGGCTCAGGCTTCAGGTATTTATCCCTCGGTTTATCTACTGAAGAGCCTTTATATCCTTGATATATGATCCAGATAGCACTAATTGTTTGATGCCCTGAGATGCTACCTTGAAAGAAGATCACCTTGTTGTTGTCCTCATCAGTAACTAGCTTGTAAGCTATTCCCTTAGGAACTTTCAACCTGAGGATAGCTCTCTGATACTCAGCATCATCAGGATTACCTATAACG
>JALUEN010000235.1 GCA_027052755.1 bacterium
TTAGACTGAAAGTGGTCGAAAAAGAATTAGGGGTTACATTCAGAGGAGGAAAATAAAGAATAACGTAGGACTCATCTCAACCCCTAGGTAAACTTAATAAAAGTTAAATCAATTTCATTGAGGACAAAGGAAAAAGCTAGGGGTTTTCGTGAAAGAGGAAGGACTTCTCTTAACTGATGGGAGATTTTTTCAGTTTGGTCTCATTGAACCCTACTTTAACACACCTTCACATCTTTTTCCACTACTATCCTTGATGCTGGTAGTGGTCAAAAACGGTTAGAGGTTATGTCTAGAGGAGGGGACAGAAAGTGATGCAGAACTTTTTCAAATTCCCCTCATAATTTAATAAAAGTTAAGTAGTGTTCCTTTGAAAGTAGAGAAAAGGATATTTCGACAATTTGAGCTCACTAAGTCTACTGTTAACGCTTATTAACATCTTTTTCCACCACTTCCCTCGATGCTGATTGGTAATATATTTTTAACAGGAAACCACTTGGGAAACTCTGCCTCTTCTTAAACTTCTCATTTGAGGGCTTTTAAACGAAGGGGTGAGCTGACATGCGCCTTGAAAAAGCTAGAAGCAGGGCAGGAGCAAGTAAAGCTGTTAATTGGCTTAAGAGCTTATGGGAAAAGGTAAGGAATACTTTTAATAAAAGGGAAGTCCATTTTTACGAGGATAAGGTTAAGCTTTATGGGAAGGAAGAGAAGGATTGGTTGATAATCTTTTACGGAGCTGGGGACAATAACTTGAAAAATTACATCTATCAAAACCTCAATGATATAGAGGAGAAAGCTCCTACAGAGATAGCTCATACCCTTGCTCTGATAGATGTGGGGAAAAGCTTTTGGGGGTTTAAAGGGGCGAAGATTTTTTACCTCCAACGGGATGATAGTTTTACTGAGGTGAAATCCCCGGTTTTAGCTGATCTAGGACAGGTTAATGTCGCGGATCCTAAGCTCTTGGCTGGCTTTATCGTTGAAGCTATGAGACGGTTTCCAGCAAAACACTTAGCTATCATAATGGCTGGACATGGAAGGAGTTGGTATGGAGCCTTACCTGATGAATCTCATGGAAAAGCTATGTCCCTGAGAGATATGAAGCGGGCTTTTCAGCAGATTTACGAGAAAACAGGTAAAAAGGTAGACCTCCTAGCTTGGGATGCCTGCTTAATGGCTTCAGCTGAAGTTGGGTATGCTCTCAGGCACTACGTCAAATATATGGTAGCTTCAGAAGCTGAGGAGGGACCCTATGGTTGGTATTACCTTCAGGTTATGGATTCTCTGAGGGCAGTTAAGCCTGGAGATCTAACGCCAGAGAAGTTCGCTAAAACCGTAGTTGAGGCTATCCATAAAGCATCTAGATATGGATATGATCAAGTTGATACGATTTCTGCTGTGAACCTTGAGAGAGCTGATGAGCTAGCTAAACGGATAGATAAGTTCTCTAAGGCTCTTCTCGAGACCGATAAGCCTAATAAAAGTCTTCTTTACGCTATATTCTCTGCTGAGAGCTTTGGAGGAGAGAGCGTGGATCTAGCGGATCTCACTAAAAGAATCGCTGAGAGTGAGGATATAAAGGATGAGAAGCTTAAGAGAGCTGCGAAAGATCTCTATGACTTTATCACTCAGGAATACGTGATAGCTAATTACAGTGATGAGAAATATCCTGACGCAAAGGGAGTTTCAATATCACTTCCCTTATCAGAATCTTATAAATCAACAGATATAGCTAAGGATACCAATTGGGATGAGGCTATGAAAGGGGTAACCCTAAGGAATGAAGGGAAATGAGAACATCCTTTCTAAAGCGAAGGGAGTTCTAGAGGATACTCTTTAAGTAAGAGGAATTTTTTAATAGCGTTAGTTTATAGATTTTTTTAACTTTCTAAGCAGCTGGAGGTGAATGAGGTGATCCCAGGAGAGAGGGTAGCCCTCTGGGCACTGGAGAGACACGATATACTTACCGTTTACAAATGGGTCAATGACCCCGAGGTGATAAGCTCCGCTATAGGTTGGCACTTTCCCCTGTCCCTTGAGGACGTGGAGAACTGGTACATAACCGTCTCCTCTAACCCTAACATAAAGATCTTCGCTATAAGGACGGGGGATGGAACCTTCATAGGAATGCTGGAGCTAACTGATATAGAC
>JALUEN010000236.1 GCA_027052755.1 bacterium
AGCTCACTGTTATTGAGGTCCATGTTCATCAAGGCATTGACGAAAGCATCCCTTAGAGAGGTTTTTAAGATATTCTTGAACTTAGCTTCATCTACACCCTCTAGGTACTTGTCTAACTCAATTTTCTCAAAGCTGTTTCTCAGAAGCTCAAGGTAATCATTTGGTGCCTTATCCAAACCCAAGGTGTTTATCTCTATACTCTTCCTTATGATCTCCTTGAAAGCTTTCGGTAGTTTGGAGGACTTCTTTTTCCCTTTTGAGTTGATAACAGGTGTTAACTGCTCGTCTAAGATACTTAGCAAGTTCTCCGTTAGTTCTTCCTTCAGTTTTCTTTGGATATAGTCCATTATACTCTCGCCTAGGGGAGAGGTTACCGATATAGTTTTCACAGTGTCAGAGAAGGATATATGTTCATCTGATCCTAGGAATCTAACCCTTACCTTAGTTATCCCTAACTTCTCCTTTATCTCCTGAGAGTGGTAGTGTACCTCAAACTCTTTATCTAAAAGCTCCCTTATTATTGAGTCCTTCAGCTGAACCTGTAACAGCTGTTCTATATCTCTTTTAGAATCATCCACGTATTTACCGCTTTTAATGGCGTTTATCGTCTCCTCTATCTTCGTTATCTCCTCCTCTAATCTCCTTATCTCCTCGTAGATCTTATTCAAATCTCCTTCAACTCTACTCAGCTCAGAGTTTATGTTCTCTATATCTTGATTCTCAAAGCTATCTCCATAGTCCCTAGCGTTACCTAGTTCCGTTTTCAGTTCATCTCGCTTTTCCTCTAAGATTTTCTGTTTCTCTTTTAGCTCAGCTAGGCGTTCCTCTAAGTTCTTCTTATCCCTCTTAAGCCTGTTTAGCTTCTCCTTTAAGTCCTTAGGAAGCTTCTCTGACTTCTTAGAAGAGGATTTAGATTTAGCCTCCTTAGCGTTTGCTTTAGCCATTTTTATACCCCCCTAACTTAGTTTCTTAAATACATTATTTCTTACAAGTGTTTCTAAAGAGTGAGCCTTAATCCCTTCATGAGCTCAGAGGGCGATGAGGCTTAACCACTTACTACTGATCTCAGCTCAATTAGTGAGTCCTCAACGCTTTCTAGAAACTTAGAGAGGTATATCCCTTTATAAGCTGGATAATAGGACTTAAGTTTTACATATCCAGATTTGAGGCTTTGATATCCTAGATCTACGTTAAGTTGTTCTATATGTTTGGTCCCCTCTATTATCTCGTAAAAGGCTCGGATAAAGCGTTCATCTCTTGGATCCTCTACTTCCCCTAGGATCTCCTCAAGTAACTTCAAGCTGGCATCAAAATCCTTAGTTATGAAGAGCTCTATTGCCTTCTTGAATTTCTCTATCATTCCACTCTGAGCTTGCATCCCTTCTTGAGAACTCATGATTTCTCACTCCCAGTTTAACCTCACCAAAACCTCCTGTCCTATACTAGAATTCAGAAAGTACCTTTAAAATATATTTAAAAAGTTTTTACAAAGATTTGAAAGCGGAAGTGGTCAAAAAAGATGTGAACAAGTGTTAACAAGTTTTCTTTAAAAAAAGGAGGGGCTTCCCTCCTTTGAAAAATCTTGTTTGAAAAAAGATGAGATACCACCAACCAAGGAGGGAAGCCTTATGGATAGGGCTTCTACTTAGAAACAAGCTCCCCCTGCTTGAAAAGCTCATTAAACTTGCTCTTCCCAGAAGTACCAAATATCCCCTTCAGCTTAAAAAAATGAGCGAAGCTCCTTCTCTCAAGCTTCCATTAGAGCTACTGCTGCTCTCTTTGATCTACCACATAACACCCTCCTTTATTAGCTTAAGCAACTCTCTCTTCTTTCTTAACATCCCTACCCTTAAAAAAGCTAACGTTATTGGTATAGATGAGAGGATGATAAGGTGGAAGCGAAAGGGGAGTCATCTCTATGTGTGGGTAGTAGTAGACTTGGAGAGAAAAGAGGTTTTAGAGGTGAAGGTGAGTAGGGATAGGGATGGTAGGATAGCGATGAAGCTGATACTGGAGAGAGGATTGAGTAGCAGAGAGATAGTGACAGATAGAGGTCCATGGTACAACTGGTTGGATGGGTGGGAGTATGCGATACATGTGAAGGAGCGCTTTGGAAGGAGGAGTTTAGTGGAGAGGGCTATGAG
>JALUEN010000237.1 GCA_027052755.1 bacterium
ACTACCATTAGGTTAGCAAGTTGTAAAGGTCAAGCTTAGCTATGCCCTGAACTTCTTGAGGCGCTTTGAATAAGCTAGCATTAAGCTCATGTTATATATCGCTGGAAATATTCCTAACTCACCTGTTAGAAGACATATCCTCTCGTTGAAAGCTGGGTAGCCTCCGAAAACACCGTTAGCCTTCAGCATGTATGGCACTGGTTGGAACCCGTGAGCTTTGTAGATACATGGGGTGGAGTGATCACCTGTTATAACCAGTACATCTGGATCTAACGCTACTATATCCATCAGGTACTTGTCAAATTCCTCTATAGCTCTTACCTTAGCTAAGAAGTTCCCATCTTCTCCTGCTTTATCCGTGTACTTGTAGTGTAGGAAGAAGAAGTCGTAATCCCTCCACGCTTCCCTGAGTAGTTTAACCTGGCCTTCTAAGTCCTGGGACTCTAACTTCCCCTCGTCAAAACCTAGTATCTTGGCTATTCCCCTGTACATAGGATAAGTTGCGATCGCTAGAGCTCTCAGCTTGTAAACCTCTGGGAACTGAGGGATATGTGGTACACCAGAAGCTCCCCTGAGCAGTACGTAGTTAGCTGGTTTCTCATCACGTAGGATCTCCCTCACCTTTGCTAGGAACTTCCTGACGATCTCAGCGGTTCTCTTAGAGGCTGGGTTATCATCTAGAGGAGTTGGATCTAAGACAGGTTTGCCCTCTTTCTGAGGATCAGTATCGCTGATCTGATCAGATAAGCCCTTCTGAGGATCTCTCAAGATCATGGCAAACCTGTGCTCTATACCCGACTTGAGGATAACCTTTACACCATCTATCTCCTTTATCTCACTGCTTATCCTCTCTATTAGCTTCCTATTGAGCTCGGTAGGTATCCTACCTGCTCTCCTGTCAGTTACTATCAGTTTACCGTTATGCTCCTCAACAGTAGAGAAGTTACCTCTGAAGGTTACATCGCCAGGTTTTACTTCCATGTCCATTCCTAGAGCTTCCATTATACCTCTTTTTATCTCTATCTTGATCGGGTGGTACCCAAAGAGAGCTAGGTGCCCAGGCCCACTTCCTGGTGTTATCCCTTTGAAGACAGGTTCTATAGCTCCTAGGGCGCTTACCTTAGCTAATGAATCTAGGTTAGGGGTTTTAGCGTGTTCAAGTGGTGTCTCGTTCCAGGGTGGGGTAGGTACATCGCCCAGACCATCTAGAACTACCAGCACTAGCTTAGTATCGTTAGGTTGGACCAATTCCCTTAGGAGTTCCATAGGCTCCTCTACTAACATACCATATCCCTCCTTCCACTAGATACTTCTGACATCTCCAGGTTTCTTCCACCTCAACATCTCCTCTGTGGGTACTAGGATTGGGGCCCATTGAGTGTCCTTTCCCTCAGCTTGGTACTTCACCCACCTGTATGTATCCCATGTGCTTCCAGTACCAGCTGGATTCCCTCTGAAAATTGGCCATATCATCTGATCTAGTTTTCCAGCGAAATCGTACACATAGACGTAACCATCTTCTCCTCCTATTGCCATCTCTATCCTATCGTCGTTATCTAGGTTCCCTATTGCCGGCCCGTTCTTCAACCAGCCTCCTATCTCACCGAACCCTGATGAGAGCAAGAGGCTTCTAGCACCTATCTCCTTAAAGTTTTTCCACGCCCCAACAATAACCTCTATCTCCTCTAGCCTTTGGGTTAGGTCTATATCGCCTATGACTGGAGTCAGTGATAGAGCGCTCTGAGTGGTTACCTTCCACTTAAGCTCTCCATCTCTTCCTGCTATGGCGTAAATCTCATTGAAGTCAGATCTTACTTGGATAGTTCCAGCTACAACCTCTAGCTCGTTATCATCATCTATATCCCCTATGGCTATTGAGCCGATCTCATCAACCTCTGGTTTAAACTTCCACTTAACCCTTCCATCTCTACCTGATACAGCGAATATATATCCGCTACCGAAGACTACCTCTACCTGTCCGTCGTTATCTATGTCCCCTATGGCCGGCGCGCTGATGTTTCTCGCGAAAGTTTTAAGCTTCCACTTTAAGCGCCCATTTTTTCCTGAAAGACAGTATAGGTAGTTGTACTCGTCCCCTATTATCACCTCAGGGATCTTATCACCATCTACATCTC
>JALUEN010000238.1 GCA_027052755.1 bacterium
TGAGTTCTCTGCTTCTTGCGTTCTCCTGGGAGTTTGAGAAGTTAGTTTGATTCTTGGATTAATCTTGTGCCCTACTGGTCTGATCTCCATAAATATCACCTCCATATCTAGGGGTTATCCCCTAGAACCATAGAGATTATACCCTAAATAGAGGTCAAGTAAAGCTCTAAGTTACTTAACATCTTTAACTTTTTCTTAATTTTTCTCTCCTCTCAGTAGCCCTAAAGTAGAGGTCAATCCTAGTAAGGTTGAGCCGTCATCTCCAAGAGCTGCTATTAGCCAGATGGGTAACATTCCCATAAGGCCCAAGACTATCACCGCTACTTTTAATATCATAGCGCTACCAATACCTAATCTCAAGACCTTCTCCCTAAGTCTTCCAAGGCGGATGATATCTATGAACCTCCTTATATCACCGCTTAGGATAACAGCATCTGCTATCTCAGCTACTAGGGCATATTGTCCTATAGCTACTCCAAGATCAGCCTCTGCTAGAGCAGGCGCGTCATTCACACCATCACCTATCATAGCTACTTTCTTCCCACTCTCTTGGAACTCTCTAACTATTCTCAACTTATCCTCAGGCTTCACCTCATAAAAGTACTCCTCTAGTCCCAGCTCCTTAGCTATTTTCTCTACCTTCTCCCTCTTATCACCGCTAACAAGTAAAACCTTTAGCCCCATATCTCTCAAGGCCTCTATTGATTCCTTAGCACCCTCCCTTGGTAGATCTTCTACCTGGAATCCACCTATAACCTTATCTCCTATAGCTAGTAGGACAGAGAGATCTCTCAGCTTCTCCTCCGGTAAGCTGATACCAGATTCTAGGACAAAAGAAGAGCTACCTAGTATAACCCTCTCCCCAGTTCCTAGCTGAGCTACTACTCCTTTACCTGGTACTTCCTGTATATCCTTAAACTCCACGTGGATATTACTATCTTGAAGTTCCCTTAAGTAGTTAGATAGAGCTCTAGAGACCGGGTGAAGGCTATAACTGCACAGCTCTCTAGTTATCCACCTGAACCTCCTCTCATCAAAGTCAAGACATATCTCAGAGGTTACCTTAGGCTCTCCTAGGGTTACCGTTCCCGTCTTATCAAGGATAACCACGTTAATTCTAGGAGCCGAATCAAGGGGTGGACCACCTTTTAAGACCACACCCCTCTTAGCCATTCTAGCTATGCTCAATATAGTAGTTACAGTGCTAGTTATGATGAAGGCACTAGGACATCCCGCTAAGATAACGCTCAAACTCCTGTAAGGATCTAAAAGAGCTGATGCTATCATAAAGGCAAGCAGTACAAATATAGTATAAGGTGCTGATATCTTCTCCAGAAAGCTCTCCACTCTCCCCTTTCTCTCAAGTGATTCCTTAACCTGCTTGATGATCATCTGAGCTGTAGACTCCTTGGGATCCTTGACCACTTTTAAGAGAAGTGGTGAGGTCAGCACCAGTGCCCCACTGGGGACTAGATCCCCCTTCTTGATCTGAAGTGGTTGAGATTCACCTGTAACTATACTCAAGTCAATAAGCCCCTTCTCCGAGAGGGAGATGCTATCAGCTGGGACTCGCTCCCCCACTCTAACCCTTAGCTTGTCATTTAAGCTCAGATCCTCAACGTCAACTTCCTTCTCTGTGTCTCCCTCAACCTTCAATACCCTCTGAGGTATTAACTCCAGGAGTTCCTTTAAACTTCGCTTTGCCCACGCCTCAGCTATCTCTTCCAGAGCTTCAGCTATACCGAAGAGAGTGTAGATTATAAAACCCTCCATCTTAGCTCCTAACCAGAAGGTAACGAACCCTACGATACTCATCAGCGCATCAATGCCGAACTTACCTTCCCTCAGCTCTAAAAGTGCTTTGAAAGCTATGATAGAGGATAAAACGAGAAGTAGCCATCCGAGATCAAGCCAGAACTTCTGGGATATAGCACCTAAGAGCGATATCAAGGCAAAAGCAAGCCAGAACTCCTTGCTCTCTAATCTCTCCTCTAGGAGCTCTAAGGTCTCCCTTAAGATCATAGATCATCCTCCTCTCGTTAAAGTTATCCCCATCCACAATTATTAGGTTTCCTTTCTATTTTTTATTTCCTCTAAAAGGATAAAGGTAACCTAGAATAATTAGAGAGGAGTGAAATATCACTTTGCGTAAGAGTGGACCCAGAAGGCAAGTGCTAAGGTTAGAGCGGAACAGCCCATAACTACGGAGATAATCCCTCCAAATAATATCATCATGAGATTTGGGATCTTCATAAGTCGTCTGTAATGCTCCAAGCCAATTTTAAAGTATTTATCCCCTAGCTTATTCAAGACCCTCACCAAATCTTCCTTAGTCTCAGCTGAGAGGATAAGATTCTTATCTCTAGGATCCCAAATTAACTTAGCTAAGAGCTGAGGAGAGTTAGTTAATGTGGAGAGATTTCTCCTAACTACCTCAGGAAAGCTAGGGAAGGAATCCCATGAGAGATCAGCGGATATAGCCAGGGCTAGGGCATGAGATAGCCTGCTTAAAGCGAAGTAATCAGTTCTTCTAGAGGCGGAGTTAAGGGATAGCTCTAATGGTTTCTCTAGTATGCTATCCATAGCGTTCGGGTAGTTATACTTTAGAGTGTAGAAGAAGAGGGAAAAAGTAAATATACCGAGGAGGATGAAAAGTAATACTAAAAATCCCATGAATAAGTAGAAGATAAAATTAGCTAATGAAGCCAGTTTTATACCTCCAAATATCTTTATCAGCCACTCTGGAGGAGGGGACTGAAAAATCCTAACATCTTTAGGAAAAAACTTAACGTTATATAGTCTATAAGGAAAGCGAAAATATATCCCTCCGGATAGAAAGATAGCTACTAAAAAGAAAGCACTTAGCATAAAAACTGTAAAGATATTAGCTATTTTCATAGGATCGTTAAGCTCAGCGAATTTCTTTATCCTATCAAACTCCTCCTTAAGCAGTTTAAGGGTCTCTCCTCTCTTCTCACCAGCAGCTAACATTATCAAGGCGAAGTAGGGGATACCTGCCACTCTACTGAGTCCATCAAAGAGGGACGTAGCTCCCAAGGATAGGAACCTAGTTACTGGCCGAAGGAATAATGAATATCCCGCTCTATGTCTCTGTATCATATACCTAATATAGTGGTGGTTATCCACTTCGTCGTAGAGGTCATAGAAGTGTTCCTCAAGAACCTCAAAGGGATCTATTCCTCTCTCCAATGAGATCTTCAAAATTCCTAAAAGGGCTAAGTACTGTGGTGTACCTATCTTATTGAAGACGCTCAAGAGGGATACCTCCTCAAACCTCAGAGGTTCTCAGAAAAGCTCTCTAGCGGCTTCCCTCAACTTATCCGCTACATACTCAGCTTCCTCATCTATCATGAAGTGCCACATAGGTAGGCTCAGAACCTCCTCACAAGCTTTCTCAGTCTGCTCTAAACCTTTCGTTGGTTTATAAGCTTGATAAGCGGGCATATCGTAAATTGGATACGGGTAGTAAATAGCGGTGGTTATCCCCTTATCAAACAGCCAAGTCCTCAATTGATCCCGTTTCCCACCTGGTACCCTGATCGTGTACTGGTGATATACGTGTTTAGCCCATTCCTTCTCCTGTGGAGGGATTAGAGGCGTATTAGCCAGAGCTTTAGAGTAAATTGATGCTATCTCCCTCCTCCTATCGTTCCAGGCATCTATGTACTTCAGCTTAACGAGAAGGATTCCAGCCTGTATCTCATCAAGCCTACTGTTATACCCAGGCTCTATTGAGTAGTACTTTCTCTCTGCTCCATGGTTCCTCAAGAGCCGAACCTTACGAGCTAACTCATCATCGTTAGTAACAACCATCCCTCCATCACCATAAGCGCTGAGGTTCTTAGTGGGGTAAAAGGAGAAAGTGCCCAGGTGCCCTATGCTACCAACTTTCCTGGATTTATATTCAGCTCCGAAAGCCTGTGCGCAATCCTCTATCACCTTCAAGCCGTGTCGTTCAGCTATTTCCATTATCGGTCCCATATCAGCTGGATGTCCGAATAGGTGAACAACTATTATCGCTTTCGTTCGCGGAGAGATATATGATTCCAGTAGATCAGGGTTAAGGTTAAAGGTATCTGGTTCTATATCAACGAAGACCGGCTTCGCTCCCAGCTCAACAATTACCTCAGCGTTGGCTAAAAAAGTGAAAGCCACCGTGATTACCTCATCACCTGGGCCTATCCCTATCGCTCTAAGCGCTATTTTAAGAGCATCAGTTCCTGAGTTCACCCCAACAGCATGTTTAACCCCTAGATATCGGGCTACCTCTTCCTCCAGGGCTCTTACGTGAGGGCCTAAGATGAAGACACCACTTCTTAAAATCTCCTCCATCCTCTCCATTAATTCATCCTTGAGGAACTCTACCTCCCTCTTCAGCTCTAAGAGAGGGATACTTCCCTTAGCCGATCCTGATGACATCTAAGTTCACCACCCAGTTCCAGGTTAATCGCTAGCTTCGTCCAAGCACTGATCCTCTATACACTTAAACCCTGCCATTACCTCTAAGAAATACCTGTGAACGTAGTAATACGGCAACCTGTTCAGGTTATTCTTATCTGGGATGTATATTGTTCCAAGCTCAGGTAGAGCTAGGTTAAGCTCAGGGTGAAAGGTAGCACCTAAGATGTTACCCTGTCTAACTAAAATCGGCTTACCGTTATGCTCAGCTAATACCTCTACTTCCTCGCCTACCTCTTCTATCATAGGCGCTCTTATAAATATCGCTCTATAAGGTTTTTCTAAGCCTTTAATAGAGATATCCGCCTCAAAGCTGTCAACCTGCCTACCATAAGCGTTTCTCTTAACAGTAATGTCTAGAACGCCAAGTGTTAACTGTCCCTCTTTCTTATCAACCACATTTTTCGCTAGAAGTATCAGCCCCGCACAGGTACCGAATACAGGGAGCCCGTTCTCTATCCTCTCCTTAAGTGGGGCAAAGAGATCCATATACTCCATGAGAGTAGAGAAAGTTGTGCTTTCTCCACCCGGTATTATCAGAGCATCTAAGTAATCTAACTGTTCAGGATACCTAACCTCTATAACCTGATCCACCAGATCGGGCGCCCCTTTCAATAAAACGTATTTGTGCTCCCTAACATCCCCTTGAAGCGCTAGGATACCAACTCTTCCCATATTGAACACCTCCAATTTACTCCGTATATGGTTGTCCCACAAATTAACCAGGTGGCCAACCAAACTCCCTACCTCCTAAGAGATGCATGTGAAGATGCCACACAGTCTGACCTGCTCTCTCACCACAGTTTATCACTAACCTGTATCCATCAGAGATGCCTAAATCCTCAGCCAGCTTCTTAGCAACGAGGTGCATCTTCCCGATAACCGCTTGATCCTCTTGAGTTATCTCTGAGTGTTTAGAGATATGCTTCCTGGGAATAACTAGGACGTGAACAGGAGCTTGAGGGTTTATATCCTTAAAGGCCACTACTTCTTCATCGCTATAGAGTATCTCACTTTTCAGTTCGCCGTTAGCTATCTTACAGAACACACAGTCCACTCCTCCTCACCCCCCCTTAAAACTTAACGCTATCCTAATAAAGATTACCTGTAGCTTTAATTAGTTCCTCTTAAGGTAAAACTCAGAGTTTCAGGTAAAACTAAGAGGAGGGAAAGTTATCCTTAAAGAACTTAGAGAGAGATGTGGGATCTAGTAGTCATAGGAGGAGGTTTAAGCGGAGCAATCTCAGCGGTATCATCTGTTTTAGCGTTCCGAGAGTTAACTCGTGAGCTGATAAAAAGCTCTAAGCTAAGGGTAGCTCTAGTTTCCCCTGAGCTAGGTGGGATACCAGCAAGAGGCCTTGTAACTCCCTTAGGAGGTGCCTTCTCGCTCTCTGGAAAGTGCCTGCTAACCCCTCTAGCTAGGAGTTTCATAAATGATTTAACTGAACTAGGAGAAGCGATCACATGGGAAGATCCTATAGGTTTCACCTCAAAGCACATAACCATCAATACCCTATCCTTAGGTTTCAGGTTAGAGCAGCTGCTGAATAACTGGGGCGTAACATATCTTAAAGCTAGAGCGACAAAGATAAGAGTAACCCCTAATGGGATACAGATACACTTAGATAGTGGCATCATTAAATCCAAGGTTGTCGTAGATGCTACCGGTGAGAACCTGATAGCTAGGTCTC
Organism: bacterium; assembly: GCA_027052755.1. GTDB lineage: Bacteria > DRYD01 > DRYD01 > DRYD01 > JALUEN01 > JALUEN01. Next base: position 6,171 of record JALUEN010000238.1, read on the forward strand.
TCTCGCTGAGACTAATTGAGGAAACTCCCTTACCGCTTTCCAGAATCATTTTAGTTAAAGGAGTGGATTATGTAAAGCTCCTCAAGTGGGCGCTAAATCATCCAGGTGAATTCTACAAGGAGACAAGGTGGGATCTCCTTGAGGACGTTCTCTCTGGAAAAAGCTTTAATTGGGCAATATCAGGGTTCACAGGTATCCTCGCTGATAAACCTCTGCCATTTCCAAGGGATAGGATAGTAGCCTTTTCCTATTTCACCCCTGACAAAGTTTTACTGAACGTAACTAGAGTTCAAGGCTCCTGGGAAGGGGTTTACGATAGCTCGTTAAGAGAAGAATCAGTTAAACAAGTTCTTGCCCTTCATGATCACCTACGAAAATACATACCAGGCTTTGAAAACTCTCAGATTACAGCTGTAGGTGATTTAGTCTCCAGAGACTCGCCAAGAACCACAGAGACGTTAAAAGTTTTAAACGAAGAGGATATCTTAAGGGAAGCTACCAATGAGGAAATTGGTAAGTATCCCATAGCCGGCTGGAGGGTGGATATCCACAGAGGCAAGGGTTTAATTGAGAGAGAGGTGCCCCAAAATGGGTTCCCTATACCCCTAGAGATAGGGATCTTAAAGGATAATCCCAATTTACTCCTTACCGGCAAGAACGTAAGCGCGACATCTATCCCCTTCTCCTCCTTAAGGGTTCAGGGCACTTTAGCATCGCTGAGTGAAGCTATCGGTGCACTTGCTACCTTGATAACAATAGAGGGAGCAGGTAAGAGCTCAGAGCTGGAGAACTTGATCCTGAAGACAAAGGAGATATTAGCTAATAGATATGAAGAGTTCAGCCAGAAGGGTTTTAAAGGTGTCCTTGATCCCTCTTTTAGCCTTAGTGTTGATAATATCTAGCTTTCCTCTAGCTTTCTCTGATATCTCTCAGTCCAAATTCCTCTCCTTAGAAGCTCTCAGGAAATACCTAGGGATATCAGAGAAAGAGGTACCCTTAAACCTATGGATACTAAGAGATCCGATCTCACCAAAGCGTAATTTTATACTAGAGACTTTATCTGAAACCGGTGTTAACTTCTATGAGATCAACGCTGAAGAATTGAAGGTAAACAGGACTCAGAAGCTTAAGGTTAAAACACCTTTTCCTCATTATCTCTTAAACTTAGGTGGTAAGAGGTTTCTCCTGCTCTCCCCCAAAAGAGGGAACCTAGAAGTTTTTGTCTTTAAATTAGGGGAAGGGTATCTCAGAAACCACACCCTCTCCTCAAAGAGGAGCTTCTGGTTCCTATGCCCCTCAATCCCCCCTTGGTACATCCCCTCAGAGAACCTAGTAGTTATCCCCCTCTGTGAGAGCTCTAGGAGAGTTGCTCAGAGGTACTCAGTATCCCTCTGGTTCTTAAACTTGAGAGATCTATCCCTAGAGAAGTTTGGCGTTCTAGAGGAGAGAAATAGGTTCTTACCGTTAAGAAACCAGAAATGGATATCTCCCAAAATCTCGCTAGCTCCTATTAACTACCTTAATCCTAGACTACAACTCACAGGCTTCCTCCTTAAGGGGAAGTGGTTCCTGTTCTTCTCAGGCTTATTTGATGGTAATACTCTCAAGGGTAAGGT
>JALUEN010000239.1 GCA_027052755.1 bacterium
CTGAGAAATAAGTTGAGGTGATGATTGATGGATATAGTTATAACTCAGGAGGAGAAGGAACGCTTAAGAGAGATCTTTCAGGAGGTCCCCCAGGGGACTAAGATATTATTCTTCACTCAAAGCGTAAATTGTCCCACTTGTCCTAGCATGGATAGGTTAGCTCAAGCTATATCTGAGGCTTCTGATGGCAAGATAAAAGTGGAGACTTATAACTTCGTTCAGGATAAGGATAAGGTAGAGAAGTTCAAGGTAGATAAAGTTCCCGCTTTTGTCTTTACTGACGAGAACGAGACTGATTATGGGATAGTTTTCTATGGGCTTCCGATAGGTTATGAGTTTATAACGCTAGTAGAGACCTTGAAGATGATCGCCTCTAAGTCTCATGGATTATCACCTAGAACCCTTCAGTTTTTAAACGAGCTTGACAAGAACTTGGACATAATGGTTTTCGTTACGCCAACTTGTCCATACTGTCCTCAGGCTGCAATCCTGGTTTACAAGCTGGCTATGGCAAGCGATAAGGTTAGATCTCAGGTAATTGAGGCTATGGAGTTTGAGGAGCTCTCTATGAAGTATAATGTTTTTGGTGTGCCTAAGATAGTTATAAATGACAAGATAGAGATAGAGGGAGCTATGCCTGAGGCTTACTTCATAGAGCACGTTAAGAGAGAGTTGAAGAGACTATAGTCTATGAATTTTGAAGAGCTCCTTAGGAGAGCAACTAGAGGAGTTATTATGGGGAGTTCTCTTAGAGAACTCCCCACTTATATTCGTGTTAATACCCTAAAGATAACTCCCCAGGAACTAATTAAATTTTTGGAATTTGAGGGTTTTAAGCTTCAGTCGGTTCCTAACTTTCCCGAGTATCTTAAGGTAGTTGAGGCTCCTAGACCTATCTCTAAGACTTTAGCGCATTACCTAGGTTTCTTTTACATCCAAGATCTAGCTTCGGCTTTGCCAGTTATGGCTCTAAATCCTCTTCCTGGCTCCAAAGTGCTTGATACCTGTGCAGCACCAGGTGGAAAAACTACTCACATAGCTCAGAGACTAAATAATAGCGGATTCATCGTGGGAGTGGATAGGGATGTTAAGAGGATAAAGCCCTTAGTGGATAACCTTCAACGTCTTGGGGTAGTTAACACCTTAGTTATCCTTGGAGATTTCAGGTTTGTGAACCTAAACCTCAAATTTGATTATATCTTAGTGGATGCTCCATGTAGCTCTCTGGGTACTTTTAGGAGGCATCCTCACCTACTTAAGGAGCGGACCCGGAAGTTCATAGAGCGGATAAGAAGCCTTCAGATGAGCATCTTAGCTAAAGCTCTTGAGTACTTGAAACCTGGTGGAAAACTAGTTTACTCAACTTGCACCTTCACCTTTGAGGAGAACGAGGAAGTTATCTACCGTGTGGTTTTGAAAAATAGGGGAGATAGGTTTAGATTGCTACCTATACCCTTAGATGGAATACCTCATGAGGAAGGGATTACTGAGTACGAGGATAGATCTTATCCGGAAGAACTTAGGTTAGCTTGGAGGTTATATCCTGAACACCTTGATTCTAACGGGTTTTTTCTGGCGTTGATTCAGAGAATTTCATGATTGGTAGGATAACCCTTATTTAGATCAAAAGTTAATAAAGTAAGAGAAATTTTTAGTTATTCTCAAGATCCTCTTACTAGTGTTTTGGAGGTGAGTATTTTGGATTGGTTCAGGAGAAATAAGGATTATAATTATAGTTATAATAGCTACAATCAGGCGGGCTCTCAGGGAAGTGGAGCTCAGAACCCTGATCAGGGGTATAGATCTCAGGATATTTCTAATCCCCCTACATATGGATATCCTCCTCAAGAAACTGGACAGCCTTCCTACTCGCAACCACCTTCTTATCCACAAGAAGCACCTCAACCCCCTCAAGATGTATCCCCTCAGGGAGTACCTGTGGAGTCTCAGCCTCAAGTCCCAGCTTCTGAGCTTAAACCTGAGATAGCTCCTGAAGTTGCGTCAGAAACTTCTGGGATGACCTCACGGGAGGGCTCAGCCTCAAGCGAGATTCAGAATACTGTACAGCAGGAACCTCAACCTGAATCTCAAGTTGGGGCACCTCCTGAGCATCACCCTGAACACCTCTCCGAACAACACTCTGAGCATTTGCCTCAACCTATTTCTCAGGAGGGAGCCCAACTATCACCTGAGACAGCTGTTGCAAGTTCCTCTCAAGAAGGTGTTCAGGAAGCTATTGGAGATGAACATCAGACTGTGGAGCTTCTCATACACTCCCTATCTGATGAGGATTGGTGGGTTAGGTCAGCTGCCGCAAGGGCTCTGGGAGACTTAGGAGACAGGAGAGCGGTTGATCCACTGATTAGAGCCTTGGGTGATCCGTACAGAGAGGTTAGGATAGCTGCTGCTGAGGCCCTTGGGAAACTGGGTGACATAAAAGCTGTTGAGCCTCTTATTCAACTGTTGAGTGATGAGGATGCTGAGGTTAGGAAAGTTGCTGCTGAGGTGCTAGGGAAGCTGGGAGATAGTAGAGCAGTGGAACCACTGATAAGAGCTCTCTCAGATGAGGATAGAGAGGTGAGGAAGGTAGTAGCTGGAGCTCTTGGCCTTTTAGGAGATACTAGGGCTGTTGAACCATTGATTAAAGCCCTTGAGGATAAGTATAGTGAAGTACGGAAGATAGCTGTTGAGTCATTAGGTAAGCTAAGGGACAGGAGGGCAGTAGAACCACTAATCCAAGCTTTAACTAACAAGTATAAAGAGGTAAGGAAAGTAGCAGCAGAAGCCTTGGGGAAGCTAAGGGACAACAGGGCGGTTGAACCACTTATGGAAGCCCTTAAGGATAAGTATAGAGAGGTTAGGGTAGCTGCTGCTGAAGCGCTAGGTAAACTTAAGGACAGTAGAGCGGTTGATTCCTTAATTCAAGTGGTAACTGATAAATACTCTGAGGTTAGGGTGGCTGCTGCAAAGGCACTTGGTGAGCTAGGAGATCACAGAGCTACTGAGTACCTAATTAAACTTCTAGGGGATAAGGAGCCTGAGGTTAGAATAGCTGCTGCTGAGGCCCTTGGGAAGCTCAAAGATGGACGAGCAGTAGAGCCACTAATAAAACTTCTTGAGGATGCAGATTGGCAGGTTAGAGCTTTTGCTGCCTGGGCTTTGGGTGAGATAGGAGATAGACGTGCTACAGAACCACTGATAAGGATCGCTAAGGAAAAACAACCTGATCTGAGGAAACAGGTGGCAGAGGCTCTCGGCAAACTGAGAGACTCTAAAGCTTTGGAGACACTAATTAACCTCTTGGATGATGAGGATCCGCAGGTTAGAGTAGCTGCTGCTAAAGCACTAGGGGAGCTGGAGGATAGGAGAGCAATTGATAGCTTAATTCTGGCCTTATCAGATGATTATAAACAGGTCAGAGTTGAAGCTATTAGGTCCCTAGGAAAATTAAGGGATAACAGAGCAGTAGAACCACTTATGCAACTCTTGGGAGATGAGGATTGGGAGGTATGTGCTACAGCGGCAAGGGTTCTAGGAGATCTAGGTGATAGGAGAGCAGTTGAGCTACTCATGTTAGCGTTAACTGATAGACATAGAGAGGTTAGAATTGCAGCAGCTGAATCCCTTGGAAAGCTTAGAGATAGCCGAGTCATAGATGCTTTAATCCAATCCCTTAATGACGAGGATTGGAAGGTTAGAGCTACTGTCGCCAAAGCTCTAGGTGAGCTGGGTGATAGGAAAGCTGCTGAATATCTGTTCAGGATGCTTAATGACGAGGATAGTGATGTGAGAGTAGCAGCAGCTGAAGCTCTAGGAAAGATTAGGAAGTGAATGCCTTAGTTAGCTGTGATGTAAAGGGATGTCACTAACCTATGAGAACTTCCTTTTCACAGCTGTAGTAACAACTTGTTAATCAGATTTTAAAAATTTTTTTACACTTATCAAGCAGTATTTACAGTGGTATGAGAGGCGTGAGACTAACGAACTTCATAAGCTCTACGAGAGCTACAGGTAGTATATCCCTCCCTGCAAAGGAGGTAACCTACAGGGAGGGACAGGTGCTATCCGGTAAGGTTCTAGCATCAAAGAACGGGAAGTATTTAATACAGCTTGGGAAAAATAAGATATTAGCTGATTCAAGGTTTAGACTGCAAGTAGGAGACAGCTTTAAGGTTAGAGTTGCAGGGAAGGTAGATGGTAAACTCCACCTTAAGCTGCTGACCTTAGATAGAAAGTTCATCTTCAGGGAGATATCTAAGGAGGAGGTGATGAGACAGCTCTTAAGCTTAAAGATGCCACTAACTGATCAAGCAATTGAAGCTGCCAAGGTAGCTATAAAATATGGGATACCGCTTAGTAGAGATGCTCTAGCTAAGTTGATGAGAGTCCTTGGAACGGACTTCTCCAGTTCAAGAGCGGAGGCTGCAGCTTTCCTCCTAGCTACTGGCTTAGAGCTGACACCTGGGAATTTATCAGCTCTGGAAAGCCTTCTGAACAACAGCGTAGCTCTAGCTAATTACTTAGCCCTCATAATCACTTACTACAGGAAGGAAGTACTACCCAAGGATCTTCAATCGGACTTCAAGGCTCTGATTGAGGAATTGAAGAAGATGATTGCACAGCCTGGCAAAGTAACAGGTATACGAGGCTCTGTTCTAGCCTCTACTAAAGGTGAGAACCTGGCAGCGAAGATGCTACACCTAGCTAACGAACTCAGTAGATATCCAGCTCATGAACCCCTTAAGAACGCACTGGAAGCAGTGGGAGAGCTACTTAGAGGTGCTAACCTGGTTAACTCAGTGAATAACCTGGAGAACGCTTTGTACGTCCCTATTCCAGTAACTATGGGAGGGAAACCGACCACATTTGAGCTGAGGATCTACTACTATTATGATGAGAGCGGTGAGAGAGTTATTGATCCCAATAAGCTCAAGTTTGATCTGAGCGTGGAGACGGAGAAATTAGGAAAGATAGTCTATACTGTAGCCGTATCCCACGATAATGTAGGAGTAACAGCAAAAGTTGATAGGAATGATATAAAAGAGTTAATAGAGGGGAAGGTATCGCTTCTCAGGGATGATCTGTCTAAGAAAGGTTACAAACTTAACAGGTGGGATGTGCTCCTAGAGAGCGTTAAAAGAGGTCTCATGAAGGAGTACCCTATGGAAGGGGTTGATGTGGTAGCTTAGCTTACGGCAGAGGTGAGCGGAATGGGAGAGCTTAGAGGGGACTGGGAGGTGATAAGGGATAATTCCTTAAGGTCTACCCTCCCAGCAAAGCGGGTAGGGGATGAGGTAGATGCTCAGGAAGTAGATGTGGCAATAGCTCTAGAAAGTGATGAGGAGGATGATATCAAGGTAATAGCTGCAGCTAGAGGAGATCTGGCTAAGAGGATAATAGCGAAGGCAAAGGAGGAAGGTGTACCTATAGAGAGGGACCCAGAGCTAGCTGAGGAGCTGTCAAAGGTGAGGATAGGGGAGAGCATACCTGAGAACCTATATGATCTGGTGGCCTCGCTGATTAACTTCACCTGGAAGCTTGATGAGGATCTTAAGAGAAAAATTAAGAGGAAGCTGAGGGAGATTGAAGATAGATAAGATCAGAGTAACTTAGGAGGTGAGCGTATATGTTCTTTGATGGAATGAAGAGAGCTGCGGAGGGGATGATAGCCCTCTCCAGATTGCAGGACATCATAACGAATAACCTTGCTAACGTTAGCACTGCTGGGTACCAGGCGGACACAATGATAGTTGCATCATTTGGAGATCTGTTTGAGAAGGAGATGCACAAGGCTGAGCTGATGGGAGGTTTTGAGCCTGCTAAAGTTGATGACACACCAGAGCTCTACATGAGATCAGTAACTAGGTTCCAGCAGGGAACCCTTAAACAGACCGATCACCCATTTGACCTGGCCCTTCAGGGTAAGGGTTTCTTCGTGATTGAGACCCCACGAGGGACGATGTACACCAGGAACGGAGCTTTCACCGTGGACGCTCAAGGTAGGCTTATGACTAAAGACGGTGGATACGTTATGGGACAGAAAGGTCCTATCGTGATTAATGGAAAAGACTTTGAGGTTAAGGAGGATGGAACTGTAGTAGTTGATGGAAAGGTAGTGGACAAGCTCCTGATAGTTGATTTTGATAACTACTCTAGGTTGGAGAAGGTTGGAACCTCTTACTTCAAGGCTCCAATAGACCTTGAGCCGAAACCAGCTGAGGCTAAGGTTAGACAGGGATACCTGGAGATGGCTAACGTTAACCCGATAAAAGAAATGGTGAACATGCTAACGGTTTTGAGAAGCTATGAGATGAGCCAGAAAGTCATCCAGAGTGAGGACCAGATGCTTAAGAAGTATATAGAGCAGGTAGCTAGGGTGAGGATGTAAGGATAAGCCCCTTTGTGGGCTTCGGTATAGATTAGATTATTGGGAGGTGGTAAGCTATGTTTAACTCTCTCTACATAGCCGCTAGCGGTATGTACGCTCAGCACAGAAAGGTAGAGATACTAGCTAACAACCTAGCTCACACTAATACCATAAGTTACAAGGCTGAGAGGGTGGACTTCCAGGAATTACTCTACGATAAGATAGGGGATGTGGAGGTAGGAGCTGGAGTAAAAGTAGGGAATGTTGAGAGAGTCTTCACCGTAGGTAGGATGCAGAAGACCGGTAATCCACTTGACATAGCGATAAACGGAAGGGGATTTCTCAGGGTTGAGCTACCAGATGGTAGGATAGCATACACTAGGGACGGTAGGCTGAAGGTGAAAGACGGTGAGCTAGTAACCGTTACTGGTGGTAAGCTAGGCATTAAGATACCTAAGGGAGCTGTGAACATAACTATAGAGGAAGATGGTACGGTTGTGGGTTACCTGAACAATGAGAAAAAGGTTTTCGGGAAAATTAAGCTATATGACTTTCTCAACCCATCTGCGCTAGAAATGATAGGAAATAACATGTATGTTCCAACTAAGAACTCTGGTATGCCAGTTGAGGGAGAGCCAGGAAAAGGCGACTACGGGAAGATACTCTCAGGTTTCATTGAGAGATCTAACGTTAACTTGATCAGCCAGATGATGGAAATGGTAACTGCCCAGAGAGCTTATGAGTTCGTTGCTAAGGGTATAGAGGCTACTGATCAGCTGGCTAGGATGACAACTCAGATGAAGAGAGACTAATATCCTTAAAGATTTGCTCAGCTAGGGCTTAATGGGTTGAGAATCTTATATGGCTGGAAGGGGAGGGTGTGTAGTAATTAAGGTTTTGGTCTCCCCTTAAGTAAGGAGGTGAGTTGAATGAGGATAGATGATAGGATGAGAGCCGAGATGCTGAAGAAGCTCTCATCTCCTCAGGCATATAAGAATGAGCAGATGTTAAGGCAAGCGGCTCAGAAGTTTGAGGCTATGTTCCTCAGTATGATGCTGAACGAGATGAGGAAGGGTGTTATGAAGAGCTCACTAATCCCTAAGGGTCCTGGCCATGATATGGTTATGAACTTGCTGGACCAGGAGATGGCAAAAGCTTGGGCATCTCAAGGAGGAATAGGTATAGCTGATACTATATTCCAGCAGTTAAAGGAGCTGGAGGGTTAGCGACCCTTGATAAGAAGGGTCTGGATCATTGATGAAGAGGCTCTACTTAAATAAGCCCCTCTTCATGGGGGCTATCTTAACAGGTGTAGTGGACCTAATTATTGGCGGGGCTATCATATACTTTAAGATAACTAGTTTATGGATTGCTTACCTGTTCATCCTAATGGGTATCATATACCCTGTAATAATG
>JALUEN010000240.1 GCA_027052755.1 bacterium
CTCCTGATATTAAGCTCTCCTAAGGATTTTCCAGTGAGCTTACTTGAGCGTACCTCTATGCTCTCTATCATTATCTCCTCTTCCTTAGATGAGAGGACCTCTATGAACTGAACTGTTGAGGGTTTTTTCAGGAGATGAGATACCTTATCGGCAGCTTCCACGTAAGGAGATATGAAGGCATCTGCCCTAGAAGCTTTCCAGAAACTGCTAGTGGGTTTCTGAGTCCTAGCTGTGGCTATAACGAAGACAGAGGGATTTAACGATTTAGCTATCATCGTTACGACGAAGTTCTTAGCATCTGAGTCCAGGGTGGCTATAACAGCCTTAGCTCTCTCCACGCCAGCTCTCTTTAAGGTATCCTCTTGAGTGGCATCTCCCATTATAGCATTTATCCCTAATTCCCTAGCTCTCTCAACTTGAATAGGAGATTCATCTATGACTACCAGTTTCTTCTTATCCAGTTTGCAAACTAACTCCTGAGCTAACTTACCGAACCCACATATTATCGTGTGATTTCTCATTTTCTTCACCTTCCCCTCCACACCCTTATGGAAAAGCTCCTCCCAGAATAACTCAGGGAGTATTGAGATCACGTAAATGAAGATGCTGATACCGAATAGCATTAGTGCTATAGAGATTAGCCGTCCCTTTACGCTCATCGCGTGAATCTCGCCATAGCCTGTAGTGGTGATAGTTATCATAGTCATGTAAAAGCTGTCAAATAGGCTCCATCCCTCAAGGAAGTGATACCCTAGAGTCCCTAGGATGATTATGATTATGGTCCACAGAAGAGCGATTGTAATCTTTCTCCTTGTATTCATCTTAGGATACTACTTCGCTAGTTAGTAGCTTAGATATGAGCCCTAGCGCTATTAACCTATTTTTTAGATCCTCCGACATAACTAGTATCTCTGATAGGGACTTCATTATATACTTATAGGAGAGGTTTAAGTCAATGAGGGCGAAAAGCGCTGATTCCTGAACCCTTGGATCTGTGTCTTTTAAGAACTCTATCAAGTGTATCTGTATCATCTTGTCCTTGGAAGCTATGGTAGAGAGAACGTCTATAGCCTCAGCTCTTATTGTCGCTAGTTCACTTCTACTTAAACTCAGATAAGTGGTGGTTGCTATGTCTAATAATAGGCTAGCGGACTCTGGTAATAGGTTTCTAAGAGCCTTTATCGCTTTCCTCACATAACCTTGATCGCCAGTTAATATATTATCCTCAATGATATTTATGATATCTATCCTCATGTTCTGAGGTATCTTGTAATACTCCCATACGGTATGAGCTAAACTTTCTAACGCATATTCCTGCTCTCTCCTCTTGGGAGACCTTAAAGTTTCTTTTAAGTTTATTAAGGTTGCTTCAAGTAAGAGCTTGACACCGTACTGCTCCTTCCTGTAGAGAACCTCTGCGGCAGTTAACCATACGCTTGGATCTCTCTCTGAATATAGGATATCCTCTATAGTTTTTAACGTGTCCATGCTCTTATCCCAAAATAAGGCTCTTAAAATCTTAGACTTAACCTTAGGACTCGTCTCCTTAATAGGCCCCTTTAACCTCTGAATCAGTATTGCAAAACCATCTGGACGTTGATACCAACCTAGCGATGAAGCTGCAGATCCTCTGACATCTTCACTGTTATCAAATATTGCTTTCTTCACTATCGGATAGCTCTTAGGATCTTCAAAGCTACCTAACGCTAGCACAGCAGCTGACCTGATTTTTGACTCTGAATGAGAAGCTAATCGCCTGATACTATCAAGGGACTCTAGATCCCTAAGTGAAGCTAAGGAGAGAACAGTTAAAGCCCTTATCATAGTATTGCTATCGTTAAGCAGAAATCTCAATGCTGGTATTAACTCCTTGAACTTTAGCTTCCTCACTAGCTTAGTCATAGCCTTCTTCACATCAGAGTTCCCAAAGATCATGGCAGATTTTAAGATTTCCTTTATCAAGTTACTATCATGGTTGCCTGTGATAAGAGAATACCTGCTGTAAACGTTTACCGCTTCATCTATGTTTCCATCCGCTAAGTGAAGCAATACCTTAACCTTTAAGTTGTCCATCTCTAGCTATCCACCACCTAGGGAACAAGGACTCTAAAT
>JALUEN010000241.1 GCA_027052755.1 bacterium
ATATTCCCCCCAGAGGGATGGGCTAACCTCTCAAGCTTCCAGCTGAAGAACCTCCTCCTAGAACCTGCTATTCTGTTCAAGGCTTCAGTTGAGCTGATCACACCTGAGAGAGATGAAGAGAAGTACCTGGAAGCAGAAGTCAGCTTAAACCTCATAAACGTGCTCAGAAAAGGTTTAGCTATCCTACTTCCCAGGAAGGTAGAGCTATCTAATGTTAGCCAGATCTCACTGAAGCTGAGCTCATCTAGGCTACAACTAGCTGATCTAGGCTCAGAGACCTTTAAGATAAGCCCTCTTATATTCAACAAACTCCTAAGCCTCCACCTACTCCTAGATAAGGAGTTTCCTATTAACCTGTATAGGTTCTTGAGAGAGAACCTATCCCCTGGAATCAGCCTAAAGGTCTCCCCTACCCTTTCAAGACTTGCTAAAAAACTAGTAATAGATCCGGCACCCTTAGAAGGGGTTATTTCCTCTAGAAAGATAACTAACATTATCTATCAGTCCATTCAAGAGATCCCTTCAGACTGGGAAATAGAGATATTTGACCCCAGTACTTCTATTAAAGGCGAGCTAGAAGCCAAGAACCTCCCTCAAGACTTAAGGGATCGCTTGAAGTTCTCAGAGAACTTCCAGGAATTCCTCAAAAATCTTGAGATGAGCTTGAATGATAACTCAGATACAATCCACGCTCTCACATTCTTCACCCCATACATTACCTTAGATAAAGCATTTACTGTTGACATCTCTCAAAACTTTAAAGCTAGTAATCTAAGAGAGGATGATTTATGCATCATCAATCACCTAGGCTTTCAGCGATCAAGTGGGCTCCTCAGCTACAGCCTTTACCCCCCTATGTACGCCCTGATATACAGCAACCTGATACCTATTCCCTTAGTAACCCTATTAGGAAGCTCAGAGAAACTATTAGAGATACTCTATTACATGAGGAGACAGGATAAAGGTACTCCTTCTCCAACGCTCTCATTTCAACTTATCTATAGGGATTTAGTCTTTAGACATGAAGAATTCCCCAGCATTCACAAGGTGAAGGTAGTTTACTCTCCCCTACCCACTATCATCTTGGATCTATATGAAAAAGACCTCAAGGGCTTCTTTAGTCTAAAAAGGAAACCAGAAGTAGTTAATGAGAGAGAGCTGAGATCAGAGATATCAGTTTACTTCAAAGTTCCAAGCTTAGCTGATATAGGAGGGGATGATAAGAGCGACTGGGGGACCTGGATCTTCCCCAAGCCTAAGTTAAACCTAAGTGCCTCTTTGGTAATGCTCTATCCAGGTAACTTAAAAACCCTGAGGAGAACAGCTAACGCTATATTCTCCTTAGGTGGCGACTCAGCTGGGATATCAGAGGTGATCCTCCTAGTACCTGATGCAGATCTCTCATCAGAAGAGGTGAACTACTTGGATTCACTAGCTAAGCTCCCTAGCTATAAGATAATCTCCTCAACCCCTCACAAGCTACCCTACTATATCCTAGCTAACGCCATTGAGGAAGCTAACAAGGAGATTACCGTTCTAATTTTAGAACCCCTGACTCCTATAACCTACTCCTGGTTAGATAAGATAATCTCATTCTTTGAACATGTTAGCTCTCTAGATCCCAAGTATAATCTAAAGGGATTCCAACCTATAGTTTTTCATAAAGGGTTTGAGAAGATCTTAACCCCTAATTTGACGATTCCCCTTCCTAGGGATCACTTCCAAGCTAATAGGGATATTCACTTCGAGAGCTTAGTACTGATCCCTGATATGAGATTGGTTGCGCTGGATACCTTAACCCTTAAGGAGATATATTTTGATAGAGGTTTTCACAGGGAAGTTAACACCTTCGTGGGCTTAGGTGGAGAGATCTCTATGAGGATGCTAGAGAGAGGAGAATTCATCAGGAGGATACCCATATACCTAGCCTCCTCATCTCCAGCGCTATCAGTTGGTGTCAGGAAACTCATTGAGAACGGCACTAAGCCAGAGGAGATCCCTCTCAAACGACTAGAGGATGAGACTTACTTCATTAACACCTTAGAGAACCTGATCCTGAACACAGAGAGGGCTCAGTTAAAGAGGATCTTGGAGAAACACTTTAACGAGAT
>JALUEN010000242.1 GCA_027052755.1 bacterium
GGAGAAGAGATAGTATCCCTATGGAGGAGAAACTTAGAAGAATACGTGAATTGGAAAGTCAAGAGAGAGAATATTCATGAAGTATATATAGTAGAGCTCGTCATAGAACACAGCAGTAGAAGGAGAACACCCCCTAGTAAGCTATATGTATTATACCTCTCAACCTCCAGTGGAGAAAATATATTATTACCGCATATCATGATTACATCAAGCTAAGGTTAACCGCAGAAGATATAGCTACTTACTTTAACTTAAGAATATTTGACAGGTTGAGATCAGAAGAGATAACTCCCTCTAAGGTTAAGTCAAAGCCACTATCAGATTTTGTTACTAAGCCTCTGACTAGATCAGAACTAGAGAAACATATATCAGAGATACTTAGAAGATATAACTGGAAATATCAGCTAACGGATTCCAAGTTAATAATAATGATACCAGTTAAATCCATCTGGTCGCTTATCGGTTTCATTCTTCTCTCTGCTTTCTTTATTTTTGCCTGCCTCTCATGCTCTACCATTATAACAGGTATTATAGCAATTCTTAACCTGCCAGAGATAGCCTCCATCTTAACAAAAATATTTGCGGTACTTATATCTATAGCGTTAAGCTGGGCAATAATTTCTTTAGTCACAGCTAAGCAAAAAAAATTCATTCTCTCTCCTGACAGGCTCATCATCACTTCCCTAAAGGGTTTCGGAAAAGAAGTTAATGAATTAGAGATCCCTATAGATAAGGTTAACCTAGATGTGATTGGAGATATCTTAGTGTTTTTAGTAATAAAAGGTAATAATGAGATAAGGGAAAGCTTCACAATAGCTCACTTACATCATCCTCAGTTGAGAAAGCCCTTAGAAGATATTATAATAAAATACCTAAGCTATAGACTTAATCTATTCAATAATACTAAGAATTCCTTAAACCTTAACATCAGCTAGGAGCTTATCCCTGATAGAGCTGAATATAGCTTGGTGCTTCTCCCTAGCTAGCTTCAGCAGTTCCTCTGCTCTGCTCAGAGCCTCCTTCCTGAAGTCCTCATCCTCCAAACCGCTACAGTTTATAAGCACGTTAAGGTAAGCTCCCTCTGTCGCGGCCATAGCTTGGGTTGCCGCGCAAGCTGCATCACTAATTGAGTTAGGGTTACCTATCTGAGAGACCTCCTCCGCTAGGTCAAAGACCTGAACGGCTAACTCCATCAAGTTAAGCGGAACTCTAGTAGCTTCCTTCGTAGCCTCAAGGATTGCTTTAGCCCTAGCCTGTTTCTCTTCGTCAGTGGATTTTGGCATCCTCATAGCGTTCATTACCTTCTCAAAGGCTGCTGTATCTTCCTCTACGAGTGCTATCATCCTATCCTTTAACTCCTGAGCTCTCTCGCCTATTTGAATAAGCCTCTCATACCTATCCTGGAATTTCTTCTTACCAACTGAGAGGTTAACCACCATAGAGACTAAGGCGCCAGCTAGAGCTCCAGAGAGAGCAGAAACTGCCCCACCTCCAGGAGCTGGAGATCCCCTGGAAACCTCATCTACAAACTCCCTAACGTTCATCTTCAAGAGCTTCTCCTCTTCCCCTATAGCGTATTCTATAATTTTCTCATCAGGGTTAAAAGGTGCCACCTCATCTAAACCGAGGGATCTAACAGCCATGAATATCAGGTCCCTCTCAGGCAGAGCTGTTGATCTCTCCTG
Organism: bacterium; assembly: GCA_027052755.1. Classification (GTDB taxonomy): domain Bacteria; phylum DRYD01; class DRYD01; order DRYD01; family JALUEN01; genus JALUEN01. Next base: position 1,686 of record JALUEN010000242.1, read on the forward strand.
CTTTCTCAAGAAGTGTTTCGCTGCCATTATTATGGCTTCTTTAGGAACTAAACCTACTATCTCACTCCCTGTAACCCTGACCCCTATTTTCCTAGCTTCCTCATCAGCTGCCTCAAAAGCTACGTGAGGAGGGGTCTCCTTATAGTTAGTTAGGTTCATTGATATCTGAGCGATACCGTAGTCATCAACATACCAACCTATAGCTTTACAGCTCTTGAGCTTACCGGGAACGTGAATTTTCTCACCTGTCTCAGTTCTCTTGTAGTAGCCTCGCTCCCTGAGAACCTTAGCTATCTTATTAGCTAGTTTCTTATCCTTGGTGTTCAGGTTGATGTTGTAAGCTATTAGGAAGTTCCTGGCACCAATAGCGATAGCTCCGAACTTAGGGTTAAACTCAGCAGGTCCGTAATCAGGCTTCCAGTTCGGGTCCTTGAGCTTCTCCGGAAGAGCCTCATACTCTCCAGCCCTGATATCTGCTAGGTTTCGCCTCTCTGGTCTAGTAGCAGCGTACTCGTACAGGTAAACTGGAAGCCTCAGCTCCTCTCCGACCTTCTTCCCTAACCTGTGAGCTAACTCTACACACTCCTCCATCGTAACACCTGAGACAGGTACGAAGGGGCAAACGTCAACAGCGCCCATCCTAGGATGAGCGCCTTTGTGATGTCTCATGTCTATTAACTCATAAGCCTTAGCTATTAACCTGTAAGCAGCCTCTAACACAGCCTCCGGCTCACCTACGAAGGTTATCACAGTCCTGTTAGTATCCCATCCTGGATCAACATCTAGGACCTTAACCCCCTCTACTGAGGCGGCAGCGTTGACTATAGCATCTATGACTTCCTTTCTCCTACCCTCACTTATGTTAGGTACACACTCAACGATCTTCCTCACTTCACTATCACCTCCGTTAACCACTTTTGAGAACATCACATAGAACATCAATTTAACTTCTCCACTAACCGGATATAGCCTCCTAAGTCCCTCGCTAGGAATCCTTTAGAGACTAGAAGGGAGATGGTCCTCAAGATTTCTGAGCTAGTATGAGATTCGCTTAGTGTTTCCACTATATCGGAGATGTGTCTAGCGCCAGAGGACAACAGGGATAATACTTTCCCCTGAAGATCCTCCCCAATTAATGATGAAGTGGATCTATCCTCAAACTTACTTAAGAGCTCTTTAAACTCTAGTTTCAGCGTCTCTACGAGTTCCTCAATGGAGTAAAAGGGTACCGCCCCGCCAGACCTCACCAGCTCCCTAGCCCCCTCATGCTCATTACCTGGAGCGAACCAAGCTAAAACAGTTCGTCCTAGCTCCAAGGATGCTGAAGCAGTTATCAGAGCTCCAGATCGCCTAGGAGCGCCAATCACAACTAGGACATCTGAGAGAGCTGATATCACCCTATTCCTCAGGGGAAACGTCCACTTAGCTGGTTCCTGTAGTGGTTGGAACTGAGAGATCACTAAGCCTCCTAGCTCCACTCTCCTCCTAAGAGATCGGTTCGCTTTCGGGTAATCTATCAAGATACCGCATCCTAAGACGCCTATGGTACTACCAGGTTCCCCAATCGCTCCCCTGTGAGCAGAGGCATCAACTCCCACAGCTAGACCACTGACAACTACTATCCCAAGCAAGGATAGGGTCCTAGCAACTCTCTCTGCCATTCTCTTCGTTTCCCTTGATGCTCTCCTCGTGCCAACTATCCCGACGCTAGGTTTTTGGAGTAAACTCAGCTTCCCTTTATAGATAATCGCTGGCGGAGCATCTAGATCTAGAAGCCTTTCGGGGTACTCTCTATCAGTGGGAACAAGGTAGGATATCTTCCTCTCCCTTAGAAGCTCTACCGTTTGTCTCACCTTCTCCTCAAAAGGAGCTACTTTGTTCTTAAAGGTTAGCTTCAAGGCTGTATCTAAAGCCTCAGAAACCCTATCCTCCGGAATTTCCTCCACTAAGCGAGAAGCCCTCTGATAGAGCTGATATGAATCAAGGACCCTGAGATCCTCATCAGCTCCTCCCGTGAGAGAACTTAGGAACTCCTTTAAAAACTTTTCCGATCTTCCAGGTAGATTTAACAGTATAGAAGCTAACCTATCCCTCCATTGATATTCAGAACTGTTATTCAACTCCCTCTCCATCCTCCTAACCTACCTGTTAGCCACCAATAGCTTTCCCCCAAACAGGATCAAACCAAATGTGATATTCAGCCATATCAAGAATAGGAGGAAGTAAGCGAATACACCATAAGCAGGTCCATGTTTCAACCAGTAGAAGGAGTAAAGGTTAAAGACATACTTAAGAAGTATCAGAACTAAAGCGATAGTAAAACTCACCTTCAACGTATTGAGAAACTTAACTTTAACAGGGGTAAGGAACTTGTATATACCAACCAGGTTAACTCCTATTAGTAGTGTTTGAAGTGTTATCTCCTTAAGGAAGCCTAATCTAATATTGCCGAGTAGCTTTGAGGATAATATATCAAACAATATAAGCGAAGCCAAGCTGAGAATAAAGATTAAGCTGAGGAGTAATGTAGCGAACAGATGCGAGATATTAGATAACCTGAACTTCCCTATGCGATATTTAGATACAGTTTTAGAGACCAAGCTGTTAGGTTCATCTCTCTTAAGGGTTACCAGCGATAGAGCTCTCTCTAAGTTCCGAAAGAAATTAGCTGTGAAGACCAGCGTTAAGGCTAAGCTAACCAAGGAGTATCCGTATCTAAACCCATAATCCTCAACTCTTATGCTAGATAGGAAGCTGATGAGGATCTTCCTAGTTACCCCTGGGAAGATATTCTCAAGCTCTCTAGATATTAAATTAACGTGGGCTATGGGAAGTAATTTTATCAAGGTGCTGAAGAAGAGAACCATAGGTATCAGGGAGAGGATAAAGCTGAAAGCTAGGGCTCCAGAGTGGTAGCTCAAGCTGAAAGCCTGAGTTCCCTGTTCCAAGATGGACTTTATAGGTTCTTCAGAGAGCCTACAAGAACTCCTTGAGGCTCTTGATTTGCTCTTAGGCTTAGATCTACGGTATTTAGTGGATGAGCGAGAGCTCTCAGATCGGCGAACTTTCATCTGGCTGAACTCCTTTAGGGCTTTATGGTGTATTTTCCCTAGATCTCCTAGGTCTCCTGTTAGCCATTAAAAATAAAAATGCCGGGGGCCGGACTCGAACCGGCACGGCCCCGAAGGGCCAGCGGATTTTAAGTCCGCTGCGTCTCCCTATTCCGCCACCCCGGCTACATTTCAAGTTTTCTTCACGAACTCCCCTATCCCTCCTCCAGCTCAGCTACATTTAGCCAGAGAAGACGCTCTCAGGAGTCCTCAACTCGTACTCTCCCCCAAAGATATCCAATACCTTTAAGTACTCCCTTCCAGGTTCACTCAGAGATTTCACCGATACGGGGAGTATGAGCTTCTCCATTTCTAGCAGTGATAACCTTTTCATGATATCCTCAATAACTTTCCTCTGAGATGGATCTATCATCTCCAGGTTAGGCTTATAGCTTTTAAGCTTAAGCTTATCCTCTGATCCTAAGCCTTTAGTTAACACCTCTAAGTTCATCTTAAGTAACTCCCCTCTATCCTCAGCGTGAAAGAGAAAGTTTATTTCCCTATTTAAAAGCCTAAACCTAGCTAAGGAAATAGCTACCCTTGATATATCCATACATATCCAGCTTCGCTTCATCTCTGAGGAAACCACCGCTGTAGTACCAGCTCCACAGAATGGGTCCAAGACTAGATCACCTTCAGAGGAAAATAGAGCTATCAATCTTCTCAGAAGCGCCTCAGGTTTCTGAGTGGGATATCCTAACCTCTCCGAGTTTGGAGTATGCATCATGTCAGGGATATCGGTCCACACATCTCCGAGGAGCCTTCTATCTATTACATAGCCATTTCGCTCCTCTAGATAATACTTTACTCTGATATTGCCCTTAGAGGTAATTAAGACTCTTCCCTCCTTAGCCAGTTCCTGAGGGCTCTCGTCGGAGTACTCCCCCCTTGGAGCCGTTTTATACCACCTACCCTCGCTATCTCTTCTATAACCCATTCTCCTAGCCTCAGAGGTTGGTATCTTTAGCTCCTGCCATAACTTGTTGATCTTAGTATCAGGTTGCTTAGAGTATATTAAGATAACATCGTGATTTCTAGGGAGCTGGCTAGCGATATATTTTGCACCCCTACCACCGTAATACCATATCACTTGGTTCCTAAAGTTCCTCATGCCGAAGATCTGATCAGCCAAGACCTTAACGTAGTGCACTGCTCTAAAGTCAAGGTGAATAGCTAAGAAGCCATCGTCTCTTAATAACTCCCAGAAGAGCTTGAGCCTCGGCTTCAGGAACTCTAGATAAGAGTTCAGCTTCTCCTCTTCGGTGGCTCCCTCCCACTTATCTGAGAACCTCTCACTGAAGATCAATCGCTTTAAGCCGAGAACCTCAGCGGTGCTAGGAGGTAGCTTAAACCTAACCTTAAACCTAGAGTTAGTGTAAAATGGAGGATCTAGGTAGATGAACCTCACCTTTGAGGCTAGATATGGTTTCAGCTTAGAGAGAACTTTAAGGTTATCCCCTAAGATCAGCGCCCCTTGGCTTAAGTTATATTTTGAGATACTGTAGGATTCAACGTTACCCAGTGTCATCATCAAGTCCGTTAAATTTAATGTTTCCATAAATCTCACTCCTCAACACCTAAGAGGAGAAAACTCTCAGAAATTGAACTCCTCTATACGTTAGCGGCCTCTCAACTCTCTATTTATATTAACTGAGAATTTAAATCAACCTCCTAAAGTAGCCGAGAGGTGAGCGTAATGAGTGCGGTCATAGCTATAATTGGAGTCCTAGCTTTCATTATAGCTTACTTGACCTGGGGCAAGCTTCTAGAGAGGATTCTCCAGGTTAACCCAAGCGAGCCGACACCAGCAGTAACTAAGTACGACGGGGTAGATTACGTACCAGCTAAGAACTGGCTTATCCTCTTCGGACATCACTTCTCCAGCATAGCTGGAGCTGCACCGATAATAGGGCCAGTGATAGCGCTAAGTATATGGGGTTGGGGACCAGCAGTAGCTTGGATAATACTAGGAAGCATATTCATGGGCGGAGTACATGATATGTCATCGTTAGTCATATCCATAAAACACGAGGGGAAAAGCATTGGAGAGATATCTGAGGATATAATAAGCTCAAAGGCTAAGGTGCTGCTTTCGGGTTTCGTACTCCTCACTCTGATATTAATAGTTGCCGTGTTCGCCTACCTAGCCAGCAAAACTTTAGTAGCAGAACCAGGTGTAGTTTTCCCCTCATTAGGACTTATCCCTGTCGCTATGTTAATAGGTTTCGCTATGTATAATCTGAGGTGGAACAGGACACTACTAACGATCATCGGTTTAATTCTACTAGGTGGATTATTGTGGCTAGGGTTAAAGTACCCAGTTAGCGTAGGCAATGTCAAGTTCTGGTTAGTGGTCTTTCTCATATACGCTGGGATAGCATCCGTGCTTCCAGTTCACATACTGCTCCAACCTAGGGACTACCTAAGCTCATTTCTCCTGTTCTTCGGAATAGGAGTAGGACTCCTCGGTATCCTAATCACTAGGGATCCTATTAAGGTACCCATTTGGGTCAAATCAGGTTTAGCTTGGGGTAAAGGGGAATGGTCAGAGCCTCTATTTCCCCTGTTGTTCGTAACCATAGCCTGTGGAGCCATCTCAGGTTTTCACTCCTTAGTGGCCTCAGGGACCACCTCAAAACAGTTAGCCTCTCAAGCTCACGCCAGGCGAATTGGGTACGGTGCCATGTTGATGGAGGGGCTTTTAGCCTTAATCGCCACCTTAGTAGTAGCTAGTGGTTTCAGTAATTTAACTGAGGTCCGAGAACTCATCAACTCCCTTGGACCTATAAAGGTCTTCAGTCAGGGTTTTCACTCAGCTACGAAGCCACTCCTAGGGAGTCTAGCGGGGGGAATAGCGATAATAATCCTTAACTCCTTCATCTTAACCACATTAGATACAGCCACTAGGATAAGCAGGTATATCATCCAGGAGTTACTCAATC
>JALUEN010000243.1 GCA_027052755.1 bacterium
GTCTCATATCCCTCACTTCTTTCAGTTTTACTTTGTTCTTAAAGATAAGTTTAGATGGGTAGATATCTTCTCCACAAGTTTCTCAAAGATACGCCTAATTTCTTCGGAGAACAGGACAGGAGGGATTCCTCTCACGTAAGCTTTCTCTACATCTCTGAGATAAGGTATCTCTCCTAGGTAATACCCGTTAAACTCCTCTATAACCTGAGATATCCTCTTAGCATACTCCATATTCAGATCAGCTCTGTTAACTATTACTCCCCTTGGGATTCCTAGCTCAGCGGTGAGCTTTAAGATAGTAGTTAGATCGTGTAATCCCATAGGCGTAGGTTCAGTAACAGCTAGTGCAAAGTCCACCCTATCAAGTGCTCTAGCTACAGATATCCCTGTACCAGCTGCAGTATCAATTATCACGTGATCATAATTATTACTAAGAACGTTTATCTTCTCAGATAATTTTCTAACGATCGGCTGGCTAGCTTCTTGTCCCTCATTTAACATTCCTGTTAAGAGATCTAAAGAGGTATCGTCGTTAGTGTATTTCCAAGAGTAAATCCTCCCAAGGGACTTCCAAGAGGTTAGGATAGCATCCTCAGGACAGGCTATCTGACACGCCATACAACCTGAACAGCTCTCAGCCATCACTATTGGTAAGCTTCCCTTGAAAGCTATTATAGCACCCTCATAACACACGTCTCTACAGATAGCGCATCTAGTACACTTTTCCTCATCAATAAGAGGTAGGAAAGTTCTTACCTCCTCGTAAGTATCTCTGGTTAGGTCATGAGATAGTAAGAGATGTACATTAGGGCACTCCACATCAGCATCAACTAAAAGAACTTTATTTGATCTAGCGAGCAAGACAGCTAAGCTAACAGAGATTGTACTTTTTCCAGTACCTCCCTTACCACCGGTAACTGCTATTCTCACCAGTTAGGACCTCCCATCATGGACCCTCTACCTCTACCCATTCCTCTACCTCGTCCCATTCCAGGACCCATTCCTCTACCCATACCGGGTCCCATTCCTCTTCCATAACCAGCTCCAGGTCCCATACCTCTTCCGAGGCCAGGCCCCATTCCAGAACCAGGTCCCATGCCAGGCCCCATGCCTCCGGGAGCGTTAGCTGGAACGTAGGTACTCCAGTCAATTGGCTGAAGTTGTCCACTTAGAATAGCCTCTAAAGCCTGCCTGACGGTCATACCAGATACTCGGTAAGCCTTCATACCAGCCATAGCTAGAACCTCTGAGGACTTGGGTCCGAACTCCCCAGAAACGACAGCATCGCAACCTAAATCAGCTACGTGCTGTGCCGCAGTTATACCAGCCGCCCTAGGGAGATTAGCACCTGGGTTAGGGATAACCTGAGTTGAAACCACCTGACCGTTCTGAACCTCCACTATAGTAAAGAAAGGACACCTACCGAAGTTAGGAGATACGGTATCATCTAAACCTCCCCTTAAGGTAGCGAAACATATCTTCATCTAAACCACCCCCAAGTCTTCTACTTCAAAGCCTCATTATGAGAATTCTGAGAATGAATATTGGTTACCTCCCTTTTAACTTTGATTAAGTTCAATATCATTTAAGTTATAATTAACAGAAGTTAGCTATAGAGTTCTAATTGCTAGAACTTGAGGTCTCTAGGTAGTTAACAAACAGGGATTAAATATCTAGCAGGAATAGGTTATACTGATCGCTATACTTTCTCTCTAGCTTAATGGGAAACTGGAACAAGAACATCTCTAAAGTTACTCCTACCTCGGCCTCAATGAGGTGTCCAGCTATAGGTTTGTGATCACCCTGAAACAGTATCACGTGTGTATGTAGAACTGGAGTGGTCTCGGCGTATATATATGACAGGTTACCCTTAAGTGAGGCTACCTCATAGTATCCCTTAAAAGGGGTATGTATCATCGTCTTGAGGTTAGGATCGTAAATAGCTAACTCTGGATCTCTCAGGCTTCCAACAGCTGTATAATATCCTGAGACGATCTCGTTCTCAAGGATAACCTCAGCTAGTGAGGCCTGAAGTCTCTCTCCAGGTAGAAACCTTATAGCATATATCTTAGGTTCATGGCTCACTATAC
>JALUEN010000244.1:0-1319 GCA_027052755.1 bacterium
CCTAGTATCTCTAGAGCTTTATAGAATATCTTCTCAGCTTTCGTCTTCTTACCGCCTCTCATCAACTTGTTTATGAACTTCTGAACTCTTACGCTTGAGTAAACAGGATCTGGGGGTATAACCCTCTTCTCTGCTCTCCTCTTTCTCAAAGCTAACACCTCCTAATGGAATCTATTTTATCTCTAATTTTATAGGTTTCTGAGCTTGGTGAGGGTGTTCAGGTCCCCTGTAAACCTTCAACCTCTTCATCATTCTCTTCCTAAGCTTGTTCTTCGGTAACATACCCCTAACTGCTAGCTGAATAACCCTCTCAGGATGTTTCTCAAGCATCAGCTTCAGTGGAATAGCTTTCAGGTTTCCAAGGTAACCTGAGTGTCGGTAATATATCTTCTGGGTTAGCTTCTTACCAGTTACCTTTATCTTGTCAGCGTTAATAACCACTACGAAATCCCCTAGGACCATGTTAGGTGAGTACTGAGGTTTGTGTTTCCCCATTAGGATCTTCGCTATCTCGGAAGCCAAGCGCCCTAAGGTCTTACCCTCCGCATCAACTAAGTACCACTTGACCTCTACCTCCTCAGGTTTATAAGGTCTCGTCATCTTCATAGTTATCACTCCTTCCCAAATGATAAAACATGGTTCATATATCTAGGGGATAATTCTAGAAAGGTCCGAGTTTATCCTCCCTTAACCTCTTATATCTCAGCTGTCCACAGGCTGCCTTAATATCATCTCCCATGGATCTCCTAACAGTAACATCAAAGTGTTCTGCTAAGATCCCAGCAAACCTATCTATCCTCTCAGGGGTTGAGGGTTGAAAGCTAAGTTCCTCAACATAGTTGTAAGGTATCAGGTTTATCAGCAGTCTAACCTCTTTAAACTTATCCTTAAGTAGCTTCACCATTTCCTCCGCGTCCTCTGGGGTATCAGTTAAGTTCCTTATCATAATGTACTCTATCGTTATCCTCCTCCTAGTTCTATTCCAGAAGTACAGGAGGGCATCCAGTATCTCAGATAGGGGAAATCTCTTAGCTATAGGTATGAGCTTTCTCCTGATCTCCTCCCTAGGTGAGTGAAGTGATAGAGCTAGCTTGACCCTCAGTCCAGAATCAGCCAGCTTCCTTATTCCCTCAGGTATCCCCACAGTTGATACCGTTATATTCCTAGTGCTTATGTTAAACCCTGCATCGTGTGAGAAGATCTCCAGAGATTTCAAGGTAGCATCCAGGTTAAGGAGCGGTTCACCCATTCCCATGTAAACCAAATTAGATACTCTCACACCCTCCGTCTCATCCAGATATCTCTGAACATGCCAGAGC